>JACMOZ010000267.1 GCA_014377785.1 Aeromicrobium sp. | reverse complement strand
TTCCTATGTGACCAGCCAACTCCGCTGACCTCGTAGGGCCTCTTACCCGGTGTGTACTGCCGCGCGAGCTACCGCACAGGGCGAAAGCCCGGGAGCGAGCAGTTCGATCGCGCGCTAGCATGCACCGGTGAACCACCGCAATAATCCACCGCAAATACTGACCTGGCGGCACCGCTCTCTTGCTCCTAGAGCTGTATAACAATGTTGTCGCCATCAGAGAACTCGCCTGGGCGCCCCTGTCACCGGGTCCGCTGTGACCAAGCGCTACGGCGTAGCTCGCCCCACTGCGAAAGCCGCCATCGAGCGATTGGTGAGTCAGGGACAACTGACCCGACGGGCGCACCATGCGGCGCAGGTTCCGGAGCACCGCGAGGGGTCTGCTGTCGGGCACGCTACGGTTACGGGGATTCCCAACGAACTTCACCGTCCTTCGTCGATGAGGTCGCGTGAAGGGCTTGATTTTGTGCCACCTTCATGGAGGCCCGATGGTTCCGATGAATGTGCGCTGTGAGGCGGTCCACTCCGTGTGATCGCAACCAGGCGACCATCGCCCCAGTGGCCTCAGAAGCAATCCCTTGCCCTTGCCAGTTCGATGAAACTACCCAAGCTAGATCCGCCGCAAGTCTCGACCCGTCGTCTTCAACGGTTGCCTGCACGTACCCCACCGGCCTCCCTGTGTCTCGCTTCGTAACAACCCAGTTCAACCACCACGTCAAACCATCATCAGAATGCCCAACGGCTTGCGCGGCAAAGCGTTTTTTCAACACCGTCAAAGTCGGTATTTCTCCGCCGGTGTATTCATAGAGCGAAGGATCGGCCAGAACCTCGACCATCGCGGGCGCATGCTGCACCGACAGCGGTTCCAATAAAAGTCGCGCAGAAATAATGGGTTCACATGCAGGCCAGTCCATTCCTTGAGGATGCCAGAGACCTGCGGCCCGGCGACATCAGGTCCACGAGCCGAACCCCTACGAAATCCGCAACCGTGGTGTCAAGGGGCACGATCGAATAGTTCTGCGTCGCGAGGTTTCGACGTGTTGATTTCGGCGAGGAGAAGGCGTTGCTCTTGCTGGGTGAGGCCCGATCGGCGTTCCCTGTCGAGTCCACGTGTACGTTCGTCTGCCAGCACGTCCTCGAGCGTCTGCTGTAGGTTTCGCTCGGTTCCGCCCGCTGCGAGGAAGCGGCTGCGGCTGCGGCGGGCAAAGGCGGAGTCGCTGAGAGGGAGCCACAGCGGAAGGGAACGAGGGCCAGCCCAGTAATTGACGTTGTGCACGGTCAGCCAATCATCCTCGGCCGAGATGAGTTCGCCCGTATGGCCTGCAACCCGAGCGGCGGCCAGCAGAACGGTGGAGAGTTTATGTTCGCTGCCGACGGCGTTGTAAATGCCCGTCAGGCCGCGCTGTCCGGCACTGACGAGCCATCCGGCAAGGTCTCGAACGTCGATGAACTGCACGTACCGATCCTCGGCATTCGGCACGAGAACGGGTTCCTCGGGAGCCGCGGCGAGCCTGGATACCCAATAGCTGAACCGATCGCTCATGTCGCCTGGCCCCACGATAAGACCCGGTCTCGCAATGAGAAGACGATCACCCACCGCCTCGGCCGTGGCGCGTTCGGCGGCGACTTTCGCATGGGCGTAATCGTCGAGATTGGATGGCTCTACGAGGATGGCGCCCTCATCGGCCCCGGGATCAGTATTGCTGGCGTATACGGACACGGACGAGACGAGTGTCCAGTGCGCAGCGCTGCCGGCCAAAGCCTCGAGCGCTCCGGCGACGAGGTCCGTGTCATAGCTCAGCTCAATGATGTCGTCCCAGGCGTCACCAGCGACGAGGTCGTAGGCCCCAGGTGATCGCCGATCAGAGCGGACAAATGTCACGCCGGTGGGGACTGCTCCAGATTCACCGCGAGCAAGGCACGTCACGTCTTGGCCTTGAACCGCCAACTGCTCGGCTATCTCGCGACCAAGCCAGGCGGTTCCTCCGAGAATAAGTACGCGCGTCATAACGACAGTCAATAGCACCACCGCCAGGAATGGACGCCGGATTCGCTCGACCACCACCTGTATTCGCCGGAGGCGGCGCGTTTCAACGAGTGTTAGCCGGCCGATATTGGTCTGGCAGATTTCTCAGTGCCGACATTGCTCGTAACAATGTCTCGAAAGTAACGGATTGAATTCCGGTCTTCGAGGCGACGAACTCGGCCACGGGATGCTCGGCCGGCAGAGTCTCGGTCTTCTCGGACGAGTGGCTGAAGATCGCGACCGAGTTGCCCTCGCGAGGTTTCACGCGAGGTTCGAGCCCGTCATTGCCAGCTCGACCACACCGATGGTTGCGTTGCTCAGGAGTCAGTTGTCCTTCGTGTCGTTGCCCAGGGACTCGACGTATGCACGAGTCACCGAGATATCCTGATCGCCGAATCCGCGGCGGGTGAGTTCGGTGAACGACCGCAGGAGCAGTTCGAGCTGGGGAG
>JACMOZ010000266.1 GCA_014377785.1 Aeromicrobium sp. | reverse complement strand
CTCGCCGCCATCTTGGGCCTGACGCTTGGAATGATTGCAGGTCTCCATCCAGGAAGCTGGATCGATCGCCTCGCGACAGTGGGTGCCAGCATCGGCGTCGCGCTTCCATACTTCTGGGTGGGAATGATTCTTGTGCTGATCTTCGCGATCAACAATCGAATACTGCCGGCCACCAGCTACGTTCCACTCACAGCAAGCCCCATCGAATGGTTTAAACACCTCATCATCCCGGCACTTGCGCTCGCCATCGCTCCGATGGCCGTGATCGCTCGGCAGACACGGTCCGCTGTTGCCACCATCATGACCGAGGACTACATCCGCACGGCCGACGCGATGGGGCTTTCACCTACCCGAGTCATCGTGAAGCATGCGCTCAAGAATGCCGCTGTGCCTGTCGTCACCGTCTTTGGGATCGAAGCGAACAGGCTGATTGGCGGAACCGTCGTCATAGAGCAACTGTTCGTCCTTCCGGGCCTTGGCCAATTGGCGTATCAGTCTGTGTTCGCCCGAGACTTCCCAATGGTGCAAGGAGTCCTCCTGTTCACAGCGGCTCTGGTCTTGCTCATCAACTTGACTGTTGACGTCTCCTACGGCTACTTCAACCCGAAGATCAGGACATCATGACCGACGAAATTGATGCGAAAGACAAAGGCGTGACACACGACCTCACTGCCGACGTCGGGTCGGAACTCGGCTTGCCGACGACAAAACTGGTCCGTGCGCCGGGCCTGCATCGTTTCTTGCGTCGATTCTGGGGCAACAAGCTTGCTGTGGTCGCAGCTGTCGTCCTGCTGCTCATCATCTTTGTCTCGATGACCGCGCCGTTGATCGCGCCCTACAAGCCCGAACAGATTGACGTACTCAACCGGCTCTCCGGGCCTAACCCTGAGCATTGGCTGGGCACCGATTCACTCGGACGTGACACGCTCAGCCGGCTGATGTATGCCGGGCGCGCTTCGCTCGCTGCCGCTGCGCTCGCGGTCGGGATTGCGATCGTGGTTGGTGTCCCGCTTGGCCTGCTTGCCGGCTTCTTCGGGGGAAAGATCGACTGGATCTTCAGCCGGGCCGCTGACGTGCTGATGACCTTCCCGGCGATTGTGCTGGCGATCGCAATTATTGCAGCGACGGGGCCAGGACTGACGACTGCGATGACCGCGCTCGGCGTGGTCTACTCGCCACGACTCTTCCGCATCGTGCGAAGTTCGACGGTCGGAGTGCGTGCTGAAACATACGTCGAGGCTTCAATCAGCATTGGCACACCCAGTTTGATCATAATCCGCAAGCGCATTTTCCCGAATGTGCTGTCGCCGCTCCTTGTGCAGATTTCGCTTCTGCTGGCGGCTGCGCTATTGGCCGAAGCCACGCTCAGCCTTCTCGGGCTGGGCGTCATCCCGCCGACTCCGAGTTGGGGAAACATGCTCGGTCGGGGATTTGCCGATATCCGCAGCACACCTGCGCTCGTCCTCTATCCGGGGATCGCGATCGCGATGGCGACCCTTTCATTCAACCTCATCGGCGACGGTCTGCGTGACTCGTTCGGCCGCGAAACCCGCAAGGGGGACAAGTGACTGTTACTTCAAGCGGCCCACTGCTGCGAATCGATGATCTGCGAATCGATTTCGCAACCGAACACGGTTGGGCGAACGTCGTTAACGGCGTGTCGTTCGACGTCGCCGAAAACGAGATCGTTGGTCTCGTCGGGGAGTCTGGATCAGGCAAAACTGTTACCAGTCTGTCGATTCTCGGGTTGATCCCGAATCCGCCGGGACGAAAATCAGGTGGCCACATTTGGTACCGCGACAAGGACCTCACCGACCTTCCGAAGAAGGAACTACGCGATATTCGCGGCAATGAGATCTCCATGATCTTTCAGGAGCCAATGACCAGCCTCAATCCGGCGTTCACGATCGGCGATCAAATAGCAGAGGTCTATCGACGCCACAGGGGAGGGGGCAAGAAGGCTGCGCTGGCACGGGCGGCGGAAATGCTTGATCTCGTCGGAATTCCCAACGCCAACAAACGGGTGAAGGACTACCCTCACGAGTTTTCCGGCGGCATGCGGCAGCGAGCAATGATTGCCATGGCGCTCGTGTGTGATCCGAAACTTCTCATCGCCGACGAACCGACGACCGCGCTCGATGTGACGGTGCAGGCCCAAATCCTGGAGTTGTTGAGCAAAGTCCGCGAGGAGATGGGGACTGGCATCATCTTCATTACCCACGATCTCGGCGTCGTTGCTGAACTGTGCGACAAGGTCGTTGTTATGTACGCCGGCGAAGTTGTCGAAACGGCGGTCGGGCGTGACCTTTTCGTCCAGCCAAAGCATCCTTACACCGAGGGACTCCTGACTGCGATGCCTCAGTTGGGCGAGCGCAACGAACAACTCGCATCGATTCCTGGCCGTACGCCCGAGCCATGGGCGATGCCCGATGGTTGTCGGTTCAACCCGCGCTGCAAGTACACCGAAGACGTGTGCCGAAGCGCAATGATTCCGCTGGAGGTTCTCAACGACGGTCGCTCCAGTCGCTGCGTCCGGATTGATGAGCTCAAGCTGGAGGGAGCAAAGTGAGCGAAACCGAAATCTCTGCTGAAGCGCCGTTGGTCGACGTGCGCGATCTGAACGTCATCTTCGAGAAAAAGCAGATGTTCCAGAAAGACCGAGTCGTGCGCGCCGTCAAGGATGTGAGCTTGCAGATCGGCAAGGGAGAGACCCTTGGGCTTGTCGGCGAAACGGGATCGGGAAAGTCGACCACTGGTCGCGCGATCCTCAAACTGGTGCCTGTGGCTTCGGGCAGTGTCAGTGTTGCCGGGCGGGACCTGATGTCACTCAAGGGTGCCAAGCTGCGTAAAGCCCGTCGGAACATGCAGATGATCTTTCAGGACCCCTACTCCTCCCTCGATCCGTCGGCAACAGTCGGTGCAAGCATCTCCGAACCTCTTATGGTGCACGACAAGATGTCGGCGAAGGACGCACGCAAGCGTGCCGTTGAATTACTGGAGCTCGTCGGTCTTCGTGAAAGCCATGTGAATCGTTACCCGTACGAGTTTTCCGGAGGTCAGCGACAACGTGTCGCCATCGCGCGCGCCCTTGCTCTCAACCCTGATTTCATCGTCTGTGACGAAGCTGTGTCTGCGCTGGACGTATCCACGCAGAACCAGGTCATCAATCTCTTGGAGAAGCTGCGCGCCGAATTCGGATTGTCGTACTTGTTCATTGCGCACGACTTGGCGATCGTGCGGCACATTTCGCACCGTGTCGCAGTCATGTACCTCGGCCGCATCATTGAGATCGGACCGGCTGAACGGATCTATAACAAGCCCGCTCACCCCTACACACAGGCGCTATTGTCCGCGATCCCCGATGCCAGCCCGTATCGCGAGAAAAAGAAACGGATTCTGCTCAAAGGTGAGTTGCCGGACCCTGGGAACCCGCCCTCTGGCTGTCCCTTCCGAACCCGGTGCCCGTATGTCATGGATATCTGCAAAGAACGCATGCCAGATATGACTCCCATTGACGACGGAGGAGAGGTCGCTTGTCACCTACAGACCGCTGGCCCGCAACTTGCGGGATCGTCGCTTGGAGAACTGTCCTCGACGAGTCCGGCAAAAATAAAATTAGGAGTACAAAAATAGATGGCTGGACCATTTGCCGGACTAACTGTCATCGAATTCGGGCAATTTGTTGTTGTTCCGTTCTGCAGCCAACTGCTCGCCGATGCAGGCGCACGGGTCATCAAGGTCGAACCGTTGCGGGGAGATTCGTACAGAGCAGGGCCGGGTCAACTCGCACCAGGATTTACCCGGCAGTTTTTGATCAAGAATCGCGGCAAGGAGAGTATTTCGATTGAACTTGGGCATCCGGATTCGGGTGCCGTCATCGACGAGCTCATCAAATTCGCCGACATCGTGTTGGTCAATCTCAGCCCGTCTGCGGTCAAACACAGAGGCCTGGACTACAAACGAGTCGCGTCGATCAATCCGCGGTTAATCTACGGCGCAGTTACCGCCTTTGGGCAGGTAGGTCCCGAAGCGCCGCTACCGGGAATGGACGTCGTCGTACAGGCGCGGTCCGGACTGATGAATTCACTCGCGGCTGAGAATCACGGCGTCCCCCATCACAGCGAAGTTCAGGTAGCGGACTACTCGGCAGCGATGCTGCTGTTTGGCGGGATTTCGGCCGCTCTCTATGCACGGGAGAAGTCGGGAACCGGACAGAGCGTTGAAGTGTCATTGCTCGGAGGTGCTCTCACCGTGCAGAACAATTCGTTGAGCCATGTGCTGGGTGCCGATGAATGGCGGGAGGAGTTTGTCCGCGAAACCCTTCCGGCGATGAGGCGCGTGGGCGCGACAAGGGCAGAGGTCGAACTTGAGCGTTTATCGCATCAAGCAGACCCGCCAAACCATACGGCGCACTATCGCGCGTTTGCCACCAAGGACGGCTACCTGGCTGTGGGTGCGGGAAGCCCCAATACGAGGGCTCGCCTGGCACGGATCGTCGGCATGGATGAGAAATTGGTATTGACTCAGCCTGCTGAGTTTGGCGCCAAGGTCACCATCGAGCTTCTTGAACGAACGAACGAGGAATGGACCGAGGTCCTCCGTGAGGCTGACATCCCGGTCGCGCCGGTACGCCACGTCGAGGAAATGCTCTTTGACGACCATGCGATCGCCGAAGGCCTGATTGCCGAATACGATCATCCGGTCATCGGGAAGTTCCGCGGGATCGGCATACCGATCCGGATGAGCAAGACGCCGCTTGGTGGAAGCCCGCCCGCACCGTCGTTCGCGGCCCACACCGCCAGCGTGCTGTCCGAACTGGGATACACCGAAAACCAAATTCACGCACTTGCCGAATCCGGCGCAGTGCTCGTCGGCAGTAACGCCGAACCGCCCGCGACTATCGAGGAGCAGAAATGAAGTTTTCACCCACAGTCCTCACCCCCGAGGAAGAACAGTTACGTGCTGAAGTGCGCCAGTTCCTTGCCGAAGAACTACCGCCTGGTTACCGACCCGGCCTTGGCATTGGTGCAGGGTCTGATCGCAAGTTCTCAAAGAAGCTCGCTGCGCGCGGGTGGCTCGGGATGGCTGTGCCAAAAGAGTATGGCGGCCAGGATCGGACGGCCGTCGACCGTTTCATCGTGACCGAGGAATTGCTGTCGTCCGGTGCGCAATTTGGTTCACACTTTGTCGCGGACCGCCAAACTGCTCCAACAATCATGAAGTTTGGCACCGAGGAACAGCGCCGGTACTTTATCCCCAAAATCACCGCCGGTGAGCTCGCGTTCTCGCTCGGCATGAGCGAGCCCGACGCGGGGTCTGATCTGTCGTCCGTGCGCACGGCAGGGACCAAGGTGGAGGGCGGCTGGCTACTCAACGGCACGAAGGTGTGGACGAGTGGTGCGCATGAAAATGACTACTTCGCTGTGCTTTGTCGAACTTCGCCATTGGATGGCGATCGGCACAACGGCCTCAGCCAACTCATTGTCGACTTGCGGTCTGACGGGATTACGATAAATCCGATTCCATTCCTGGATGGTGGACACCATTTCAATGAAGTCGTCCTCGAAGGTGTCTTTGTTCCCGACGATCGGGTGCTTGGCGAACTGGGATCCGGATGGATGCAGGTCACGTCAGAGCTCGCCTACGAACGCTCGGGACCTGACCGCTTCATGAGCACTTTCGGGCTTCTCAAATGCTTCATTGCCGAGCGGGATCCCGCTTCGCTGAGCACCGAGCAACAACGTGTTGTTGGCCAGATCACCGCCCGCTACTGGACCATCCGTCAACTGTCCTTGTCGATTGCCCGAACCATCGATGACGGTGGTGCGCCGGCTGTTGAGTCCGCGCTGGTCAAGGACATCGGAACGAGGTTCGAGCAGCAGATGATCGAGTGGATCCGGGACGTTGTAGAGATCGATCTTGACCCGCAGCAGGGCTCGATGTTCGAGCTTTTGCTGGCCGAAGCCACCCTCAGTGGGCCGTCATTCACGCTGCGCGGCGGAACGACTGAAGTGCTGCGCTCAGTCGCATCGAAAGGACTCGCACGATGAATCAGGACCAATCCGCAATTGTCGACGTCGTACGGTCAATCCTCGGCGATCAGTCGACTCAGGCATCCGTCATTGCCGCCGAAGGCCCCGGCTGGAATGAATCGTTGTGGAAGGTGCTTTGCGAGAAGGGCTTCGCGACGATCTCGATTCCCGAGGCTTTAGGTGGTTCCGGTGGTGATCTCGCTGACGCATGCCTCGTGCTTCACGAACTTGGCCGATCGGCGGCCGCCGTACCGTTCGCCGAAAATACCCTCCTCGCCGGTTGGGCTTTGGCCGAAGCGGGTGTAACGCTGCCGCGGGGCATGAGCACAATGTCCACCGGCACGTCGAAGGACGAGTTGACTGTGACCGGCGATTCGGGTGGCGCCGTGCTTGACGGCGTGCTGCATCGCGTCCCTTGGGCGACACATTCGAATCAGATTGTGGTCCTTGCGGAGATCGACCGAAAACCGCACCTCATTCAGGTTCCGACCACGTTGACCACGATTGAGGCGGGTCGCAACCTGGCTATGGAGTCACGTGACATGGTGCGCTTTGAGAAGGTGACGGTCTCAGCGGACAAGGTTGTTGAGGCACCGGAAGCAGTGAATCAGGAATCTCTGCGACTTCGCGGCGCACTGAGCCGCGCGGCTCTTATTGCCGGTGCTTTGGATCGGGTCACTGAGATCACCATCCGTTACACCGCCGAACGCGAGCAGTTTGGTCGGCCGATCGCACGGTTCCAGGCGGTGCAACGTCACCTCGTGCGAATCGCTGAGCAGACTGTCTCTGCGCGCATGGCCGTCGACGCGGCAGCCATCAACGCATCAACTCATCTCGATTTCTTCGACATCGCCTCGGCGAAAATCGTCGCAAGTGAGGCTGCAGGCACCGTTTCGGCTGCTTCGCATCAGGCGCATGGCGCCATCGGTATGACCAAGGAATATGAACTTGGCCAATTAAGCCGCAGGCTTTGGTCGTGGCGCGATGAGTGCGGCTCGGAAGCGGTGTGGTCGCGTAGCCTCGGTGCCAGGGTCGCCGAGGCCGGTGCCGGCGCTTTGTGGCCGCGCATCTCGACCGCGCTGGCCCCGGAGCGGTCCGCCAATGACAAGGTCGCGGTCAACCGATGAGTACATCGACGGTCGAGGGCTTGTCTGTCGAGATCGACGATCGGCTGGCAGTTGTCACCCTTAACCGCCCCGAGAGGCTCAACGCCATCAGCAAGGCAATGATGAGCGGTCTTGTCGATCTATTCGATGACCTGAGTTACGACGATGACGTGTGGGCTGTCGTCATTACCGGGGTGGGAGACCGGGCATTCTCTGCAGGCGTTGATCTGAAGGAAATCAACTCGGCAGACCAGTCCAAATATATGGCCCGTAACCCCAATGGCGGATCGGTTCGCAATGCGTTCGAGACGATCCTCGACTGCCGCAAGCCTGTGATTGCCGCGATCAATGGGGTCGCGGTTGGCGGTGGCTGCGAGATCGCCCTCGCGTCTGACGTTCGGGTTGCCTCAGTCACGGCACGCCTCGGTCTTCCCGAAGCCAAACGCGGCATGGGCGCTAACTTTGGTTGCCAGCTGCTTCCGAGGATCGTGCCGCGTGGCATCGCGTATGAGCTTCTCTATACCGGCAAGATCATCGACGCTGCTGAGGCGCTACGAATCGGTCTGGTGAACCATGTCTATCCGGCCGAATCGCTGATGGACGAGGCGTTGAAGCTCGGCCGGACATTGGTCGCGAACGCTCCCCTCACGATTCGGCGTTACAAGGAAATGGTCACCAAGGGCGGCGACCTGCCGCTGTCGGCCGCGTTGCGGTTGCACGTCGGTCCGAATCCCTATACCAGCGAGGATCGAATCGAGGGTGTCGCCGCATTCGTTGAAAAACGAACTCCGCAATGGAAGGCGCGCTGACAACAGAAGCAAAAAACTCTCAATTGCGCGAAAGACGAAGGAGCAGTTATGAATCTCAGATTTGACGAAAAGATACTCGGGTTGTGGAACTTATTCCCCTCACGGGTGGAAGTAAAGAGGGAACCCGCATGAGCAGCAAGAGCGACCTTTTTGAGAGGCCGGTCGGCGCCCCATTGTTGGCCTCAACCAATACGGCGCGAGTCCGCGACCAGGCCTTTTCGGGATTTGATCTACCGCAGGAGTTGCAATCCCTTTCCGACGTGCTTCGGGAGTTCGTCAAGAAGGAAATTTGTCCTGTCGAGGCGAGCCTGGACCCGACCGAGCGCGCTATTCCAGAGGACAAGTTGGCCTTACTCCAGGCCAAGGCCAGGCAGTTGGACTTCTGGTGCCTTGACGCTCCCGTCGAGTTTGGCGGAGGCGGCCTCTCTACTTTCCAGATGACAGTGGTGTGGGAGCAGGCCAGCCGTCACCGATTTGCTTTCCCGGTTCCCGGTGGTGGTGTATTTGGCTACAGCCCGCCGGTTCCTCTCTACAGCGGCAACGATGATCAGATCGATCGCTATGTGCGGCCCGCGATCGCGAAGGGATTGAAGACGTTCACCGCCATCAGTGAGCCGACTGGTGGTTCGGATCCGGCGCGTGCAATGCGCACCACCGCAGTCCGCCAGGGAGACCATTTCGTGCTCAACGGCCGCAAAATGTGGTCTACCAATGCCGACGAAGCGGACTTCGGAGTCGTCTACGCGCGAACCGATCCCGCCAAAGGCCGCGCAGGCATCAGTGCTTTCGTCCTGGAGACAAATACGCCTGGAATGCACGTATCCAAGATTCCGGTGATGAGGAATCATTGGACGACCGAAATTGCTTTGGAAAACTGCAAGATTCCTGTCGAGAACCTGATCGGTAAGGAAGGTGAGGGGTTTGGGCTAGCGCAAAAGTGGATGGTGCGTGGACGGCTTATGCTCGCCTCGCAAGCGTTGGGAGTCGCCGAAGAGGCCATTCGTCTCGCAGTCGACTGGGCGAAAGAGCGGGAAACGTTTGGCGCATTACTCGCCACGCGTCAAGGCATCCAGTTCCCGCTCGCGGACTCTTTGGTCGAACTCAACGCGGCTCGCTTGCTCACGTGGCAAGCAGCATGGAAGGACGATCAAGGCGAGGATGCCCGCGTCGAAGCTTCGATGGCGAAGCTCTATGCGAGCGAAATGGGATTCCGTGTTGTCGATCGGGCCATACAAATACTCGGCGGCATGGGCCTTGCCAAGGAAATGAACCTCGAACACTGGTTTCGGGATCTCCGCACCATGCGCATCGTTGAAGGCGGCAGCGAGATCCAGCGCTACCTGATCGCTCGAGACATGCTGGGCGCGGCGGCAATCGGACGAAGGGATTGAACGGCCGTCTCGGCCTGACGTGACAAGGTCGTTTCATCGCCGTATGGATTGCTGCCGTATTGGGTGTGCATTTCTGGCCGAAGGTGCTCTCATTGGCCAACCGCGGGCGCGCAACTATGACTGAACAGCGGGGAGCTCCTAGGCCAGACGGCGTTTGAGTTCCTCGTTGATGGCTGGAACGATCTCGTGCAGGTCGCCGATCACCGCATAGTGTGCCTTTGTCACCATGGGCGCGTCGGCATCGGTGTTGATCGCGAGGATTGTCTTCGCGCTCTGGCAACCGGCCCAGTGCTGGATGGCGCCACTGATCCCGCAAGCGACATAGAGGTCGGGGGAGATCCGGCTTCCGGTCTGACCGACCTGCTCGTGGTGCGGGCGCCAGCCGAGGCTCGTGACAACCCGCGAGACCCCGAGGGCACCACCGAGAATGTCGGTGAGTTCGAGCAAATCGCCGAAACCGTCGGCGCTGCCCGCACCGCGACCGGCACCGACGACGACACGGGCGCTGGTCAGGGCGTCGGTTCCACCGGCTTCCTTCGCCTCGGTGCGAACGACCCGGGTGAGCAGATCTGCATCGGTCAACGCGGGGCTGAAAGACCTGACTTCTGGTTCCGTTGGCATGGCAGCGGGTATGGCGTCCAGGGCGTGGCCGGCGACACTGAGTGCGGCAACGTCTCCTTCGAGACGCATCTCTTCGAAGACTCCGCCGCCCATGACCTGACGGGACACGATCAGCGGTTCGGTGCCGTCGACACCGATGACGTTGGCCGCCATCAGGATGTCGAGCCGTGTCGACACATGGGCGAGGACCTCGTTGCCGCGCGGAGTTCCCGAGGCGATGACAAGGCGAGCCGATCCGGCGGTGGCCACCTCGACGACCGAAGCGGCCCACGCAGCGGCACCGTAGGAGGACAGGCGTTCGTCATCGGCATGGTGCACGACGGTGACTCCCTGGCCACCGAGATGGGTCAGGACGAGGGAGCGCAACGGATCAGCGAGCGGGCCGACGACGATTGCCTCCAGATTATGATCGGCCAGGTCGCTGTCTCGGAGCGTTCGGGCGAAGCTCAGGGCTTCGCGTGATGTCAGGGTCACGCCTTCGGCATCGGTTTCCACCAGGACGAGGATCATTTCGTCACCACTTTGATCTGGAACAGCATGTCGACTACGGCACTCGCGGCTTCGGGACCCTTGCCCAGGATTTCGACCGAACTCGGTTGCTCCGGGGGCGACTTCAGCTTGAGCCGATGAGTGACGGGGGAGACGTCGGTATGGATGACTTCCACGCCCGTCTTCTTGGCTTTCATCCGACCGACGATGGAGGGATAACGGGGGGAAACGCCTCCCTCGGAGATGGCGATGACCGCGGGGACCGGCAACTCGAAAATCTCGTCACCGTCGGGCCCGGCCCCACGCGCCGTGACAGTGGCTCCGTCGATAGCGACATTCGAGATCTCGGTGAGAACGGGGCGTTCAAGGGCATACGCCAGGCGGACACCGACCTGGAAATCGCCGGTGTCGGCGGCATCGTTGCCGACGAGAACGAGGTCGACGGGAGCCTCTTCGCTGCGAACGAATTGGGCGATGGCGGCAGCAACGTCGGCGGGGCCGAACTGTTCGGAATCGGCCTCGATGTGAACGGCCCGCGTGCAACCGACCGCGATCGCATCGCGAAGCTGGGCCACAGCGTCCCCGGGACCGAGAGTCAGCACTGTCGCGGTGCCGCCGGTTGCCTCCGCGACCTGGATTGCGATCTCGACGGCACTCTCCTCATGGGCGCTGACGGTGTAGCCGACGTGCCGCGCGTCGACGGACAAACCGTCGGCCGTCAGCAACACCTGGCTCGACGTTTCGGGCACCCGTTTGATGCAGACAAGGACATTCGTCATAGGGAATCAGCCTCGGATGCGTTCGTTGTCGGGGTCGAACAGGGGAGTGGCATCGGCGGCACCGACGGTGACGGGATAACGCTCTTCCATGTAGTCGACCGCGAGTTTAGTGCCGGCGATCGCCTGTTTGGGCGGCAAATAAGCCATCAGCAGATGCTTGCCGAGAGACGGCGCCGAGCCGGCCGATGTGACGTAGGCGCGGTGGCCATGGCCGTCAACCAGCGGTTCACCATCGGGTGTGACGATCGGTTCGCCGCCGAGCATGAAGCGCTTGGTTCCGTTGGCCGACGTATGGTCATCGACGGTCATCGTGCACATCACCGCCGCCGGATCCTCTGAGCGCTGTTTGACGTAGCTTTCGCGTCCGATGAAGTCGGCTTCCTTGACCTTCGGGCGCTGCATACCGGCCTCGATGATTGACCGTTCGCTGTCGAGCTCGGCACCGTATGCCCGGTAACCTTTTTCCATCCGACCGGTCGTTCCATAGACACCGATTCCGACCGGCACGATGCCGTGCGGGGAGCCGGCTTCGCGGACCAGATCCCAGAGGCGGGCGCCGCTTTCCATCGGGACGTACAGTTCCCAACCCAGTTCGCCGACATAGGAGATGCGCGAAGCGAGGACTTCGAGCGAACCGAGTTCGATCGACTGGCAGGTGCCGAACTTGAACGCATCGTGACTGATGTCGCTCTCGGTGAGTGAACCAAGGATGTCGCGGGCTCGCGGACCCCAGACGCCAATTGTGGTGAAGGCCGAAGTCTGGTCGACGACCTGGGCCGAACCATCGGCCGGCATGTGGTCGCGGAACCACTTGCGGTCGAGGTTGCCGTGCGCACCGCCGGTCACGACCCGGAAGTGGTTTTCAGACAGTCGCATGATCGTGAGGTCGGCGCGGTAGCCGCCGCGGCCGTCGATGATCGGTGTGTAGACGACACGTCCAGGCGCGACGTTCATCTGGCCGACTGCAAGGTGCTGTACGGCGTCAAAGGCACCCTTGCCGATGACGTCGAAGATCGAGAAGGCGGTCAGGTCGACGATGCCGGCGCGCTCGCGCATGGCGAGGTGCTCGGCGTTGATGATGGGCGACCACCAGCGGGCATCCCATTCGTTTTCGCGTGGCATGACGGCGTCGCCATAGTCGCCGAGCAGTGACTCGTTGGAGGCATACCAGTTCGGGCGCTCCCACCCAGCTGTCTCGAAGAAATTGGCGCCGAGTTCGCGTTGGCTGGCGTTCATCGGGGCGAGCCGGGCCTGCCGGTCGCTTTGCCATTGCTCGGAGGGATGCACGATGCCATAAGTCTTGATGAATGCTTCGCTGGTGCGCGCCGCCACGTGTTGCTTGGTGCGCTGGTGCGGATAGAAGCGTGCAATGTCGGACTGGTGGATGTCGATTTCGGGATTGCCGTCGGTCATCCACTCGGCGACCGCGCGACCGACGCCTGGGCCCTCCTTGATCCAGACCGCCGCCGCAGACCACAGACCCTTGACCTCCGGCGTCTCACCGAGAATGGGACTGCCGTCGGGCGTCAGCGAAAGCAATCCATTGATGGCGTAGCGGATTTCCACGTCGGGATTGCCGAGCGCTTCGGGCATGAGTTCGAGAGCTTCCTCAAGCTGCTGGTCGAAGTCGTCGGCGGTGAACGGCATCTCCGTCGGCGACAATTTCGACTGCTCGATCGAGGGGATGTCATCGGGATCGAGCAGGATGGCGCGGTGTGCGTACGAACCGACTTCCATGTCGCCGCCGTGCTGGCGTTCGTAGCAGAACGTGTCCATGTCGCGGACGATCGGGAAGGAAATCTCGCCCACCGTTCCGGCGAGTTGCGGTACGGGGCCGACACTGATCATCTGGTGAACCGCGGGGGTTAGCGGTATGTGGGCGCCGGCCATCTTCGCGATTCGGGGACTCCAGACGCCACAAGCGATCACGACGGTGTCGGCTTCGACGTCGCCGCCTGTTGTCTTGACCCGGCTGATGCGGCTCGCCCCAGAATCCAGCACTGTGACATCGAGGCCAGTTACTTCGACGGTCTGGACGACCTGGAGGGCACCCAGTTCCAGGGCGCGCTCTCGCATGATCGTTCCGGCGCGAAGCGAGTCGACGACACCGACGCTCGGCGTATAGAAAGCGCCGATGATGACCGAGGGGTCGAGGAACGGGACCTTCTCGACAACCTGTTCGGGCGTCACGATTTCGGAGGGGATTCCCCAGGCCTTGGCCGAGGACATCCTTCGGCGGAGTTCCTCCATCCGCTCCTCGGTGCGCGCAACCTCATAGCCGCCGCACTCGGTGAACACGCCCATTTCCTTGTATTGGCGAATGCTGTCCAGCGTCAGATCGGTGATTTCGCGAGAGTGATCGACCGGGAAGAGGAAGTTGGAGGCATGACCGGTGGAGCCTCCCGGGTTCGGCAGCGGGCCCTTGTCGATCTGAACGATGTCGCGCCATCCCAGCCGGGCCAGGTGATAAACGAGGCTGTTGCCGACGATTCCCGCTCCGATAACAACAACACGTGCGTGTCCCGGCAGTTCTGGCATGGTTTCTTCCATTCATCTTAACTTTGGTGGTTGCGTAATGTGCAACTCGAATCGCTATGTGAAACAGCGCGTATCTATCGTCGCTGCCCGGGGCGGGGGTGTCAAGGGTGCGAAGAGACTCATGAAAAGTGCCCGCGAAGCACTCTCCGTGCCTCAAGTAGGAATGCCCGCGCAACGGTGAACATTGTCAGGCACGGGAAACGAGTTGTCGATGTCGTCTCGTGCCGAAGTCACCCGCAAGTACGCGAAGGTGTATGTGAAGGCTTCTTCACCCGGTCACGGAGCTCGGTCTCGCAGGACTGTGGCGCGCTCTCGTCACTTTCTCGACTTATCGCGGGTCCAGCGCTTCGGCAACCGTTGCCGTGACCAGGCCGTACAACAGATGTGGAATGGCGTCGGCGAGCCACTCGGATCTGTGCCAGCTACGAGGATCGCTGACGCCCAAGGTTGCCATGGGCGCGTCACTGCCAACCAAGGCAGCGAAGGCGATGGCCAGCGTGGCCACAGGCGCCGAAAGCCGCACCCCTTGAGACTTCGCCAAGCCCCATGCCGCGCCGATCCCCAGCCCGGTGATCAGCCCGGTCAGCGGTCCCAGCCCGGCCACACGGTTGGACCGCTCATCTCCTTGACCCGGAACTTTGAGCCCAGTCAATTCGGACAACTTCTCGACCATGTCCTCGGGTGTCGAGCTGCTGGGACGAGCCCGGACGACGATATCGACGTACGTCACGGCGTTGAGTGCTGTCGTCCCGGCAGCGCCAGCGGCCAAGCCCACCAGCAGCCCACGAATCGCGGTCATCGAGGCGCTATCCCAAGCTGGTCCAAAATGCCATTTTCATCGGTGGCACCCCACCGCTCGACCATTCGCGCATCTTCGAACCGGCTGATCTGCATGCCTCGCACTCGTATCGGCTTCCCGGTCGACTCGTGACCCATGAACGGCCCTTCATGCGTCCCGGTCAGTGTGTAGGCGAACGCGACATTGTTTTCATCGGCCACCAAATGCTCGACCTCAAGATGCAGATCTGGGAAAGCGGTTCGCATCTGCGTAAAGAATGCTCGATAGCCAGCCGGCCCGGACTCCTGCCCCGGAGCCGGATCATGGTCGACGCAGTCCGCGGCGACCAGTTCGTCGAAGGCGTCGAAGTCGCCGTTGTTCACGGCATCGCCAAAGGCTGTTTGGGCTTTGATGTTGTTTTTCTCGCTCACGTTATGCTCCTCTTGCTCGTGTCTCGTAGCCTTCTGCGTGCCCCGATTCAAAGGCGTTAGTCGTGGATCCCGGTTCGCAATTTCTCCAATAGTCCACTTCCTTGTCTTTGAAGCAAAGGTCCGACGAGATTTGGAGCGGGCATCAGACGCCAAATTTGAACTGCCATTGACTTGAGGCATTACGGGGTGCCGAGGCCCCGGCTTACCGCATAACGCCGCACGCCCCGAAGGATAAAACCTTCGGGGCGTGCGGCGTCATGGTGAAGAAAGCCGAATGGTTATGACATCCAGGCCTTGACCTTGTCGGGGTTGGCGTCGATCCACTTCTTCGCGACATCGTCGGCGGACATTTTGTCCTCGGCGATGTATTTGGCGACGATGTTCTGATCGTCATTGGTCCACTTGAAGTTCTTGACGACATCCCAGGCAGGGCTTCCCGACTCTGAGAACTTTGTCGCGACGATCTTCTTCAGTTCCGTCTCGGGATAATCGCACGCCACCTTGGCGGGAACGGCGTCACAACCCTCGGTGTATTTGGGAAGATCCACCTTCACCAGCGGCACCTCGGAGAGGAACCACTGCGGTGCATAGAAGTAGCCGATGAGCGGCGTCTTCTGCTTCTCCGCTTGGCGGAAACTGGTGATCAAGGCCGCTTCACTACCCGCGTAGACCACCTTGAAGTTCAGCTTGAGGTTCTTGACGAGCGCTTCGTCATTGGTGACGAAGGACGGATCGCCATCCAAGAACTGCCCCTTGTCGCCCGACTCGGATGTCTTGAACAGGTCGGCATACTTGTTGAGGTTTTTGTAGTTGGTGATATCGGGATACTTCTCGGCCATCCACGGCGGAACGAACCAGCCGATCTGACCGATATTTCCCTGCGGTCCGGCATCGATCGCGGATTTGTCGCCTTGGATGTATTTCGTCTCGAGCGCCGGGTGTCCCCAGTCCTCGATGACGACATCGACGGTTCCCTTGCCAAAGCCCTGCCAGGCGATCTCTTCCTTCAGATCCTTGTAGTCAACCTTGCAGCCGAGCTTTTCGGAGATGACCTGGCCCACGACGTGTGCCGAAGCCTCAAAGCCGACCCACGGGTTGACGGCCATGTTGACGGTCGTGTCACATTTTTTGTCCCCGGACGTGTCGGCGGACTTAATGTCACCGCCGCCGCACGCCGAGAGCGCAAGCAACGACCCGGCCGCGATTGCCACGGTCAGGCTTGCCCGTCGTGTCAGTTGTTTCATCCGAACTCCTCTATAAGTTGTCACGGTTGCCTCAAGTCCACCACTGCGGCCGCATGAGAGAGAATCGTGACTTTTCATTTTGACCCGTCTGCGCCCGGCGGACCGACGTTCCTTGCGTTCCTTGTGCCATCCGGTCGAGCATGATCGCGAGGGCGACGATGGCAATGCCCGCCGCGAGTCCCTTTCCATACAGCTCCGCCTGCGAGAAACCTGCGACGACCAGATAACCCAGTGCTCCCGCGCCGACCAGTCCGCCGATCACGACCATCGCGAACACGTAGAGCATGCCTTGGTTCGTGGCAAGGGCGATGCCCTTACGGGCCATCGGCAACTGGACCTTGACGATGATCTGCCAGCGGCTCGATCCGGCCGACTGCGCAGCTTCGACCACGGTCGGCGAAACATCGCGTATGGCGTCGCAGACGAGTTTGATCGCCACCGGGGCCGCATAGACGACGGCCGCAACGATGGCGGTGAAACGTGTTGCGCCGAACAGGGCCAGTGCGGGCACCAGATAGACGAACGGCGGGACGACCTGTGCGGCGTCGAGGATTGGCCGCAAGATCAGATCGACGGCTTGACTCTGTGCCATCCATACGCCGAACACGAGTGCCAGGATCATCGTGAGAATCGTGGCGACCAGGGTCATGGTGAGCGTGACCATGCTGTCCTGCCAGAGGCCGACACCCAGAATGACCGCAACGCAGACGATGGAAGTCAGCAGGGAGCGCAACCCGCCGATCAAGAGCGACAACGCCACCAGCATCAGCGCGACGAGCCACCACGGGGACTGGGCGAGCAGGGATTGGAGTGGGTTCAGCAAGCCGTAGGAAATTACGTCCTTGATCGCGTTGGTGGCGCCCGCCGCGTTATCTGCGAAGAAGTTCGACACTGAGTCGGCTGCATTCGCGAACGGAGTGCCGAGGTCGGGGTTCTCGGGAAAAGTTGCCAGGCTGAGGTATTGGCGCGACAACACGACACAAACGACCGCGACCGCGCCGCTCGCGGCGAGCAGTATCCATCGCTTGCGGCGCGACTCTCGGGACGAGATTGACTCGCTGCGGACGCTGGCAGCCGTGGTGACCCGGTCGAGCATGATTGCCATGATGACGATGCACAGACCGGCGGTGGCTGCGCGTCCCACGTCGAGCGACTGGAGAGCCTTGATCACGGGTTTGCCAAGCCCGGGACCGTCGACGAAAGCCGCGATTGTCGCCATCGACAAGGCCGCCATGATCGTTTGATTGACGCCCACGATGATGGTGCGTTTGGCCAACGGCATCTGAACTTTGCGCAGCATCTGCCAACGGCTCGTGCCGAGCGATTCCATCGCTTCTATGGTCGTGGGTGACACGCTGCGGACGCCGTGTGCGGTGATGCGGATAACCGGTGGGAGCGCATAGATCAGTGTCACGATGACCGCAGCGGCAACCCCGATGCTGAAGAACAATGTGATGGGCAGCAAGTAGACGAAGGACGGCAAGGTTTGCAGGCCGTCGAGGATGGGGGTGATGGCGCTGGTGGCCCTTTTGCTCCGACCCATCCAGATGCCGGTGGGAATCCCGATCGCAAGACAGATGGCGACGGCCATGAAGGTCACGGTCAAGGTGTCCATGCTGTCGTTCCAATAACCGAGCATCCCGAAGAGGGCGAAACTCACTCCGGTGAGGGCAGCCATCCGCCAGCCGGCTATCAGCAAGGCGATCCATACTGCCAGTGCGAGAACGCCCAGCCATCCGATCTCGGGAACGGGGCGAGGGAATGACGGCTGGCTTATGAGTTCCTGCAGGAAGACGGCAATTGTCTCGATTGCGTTGCTGATCTTGTCGAGCCCCTGAAGGAAGGCACTTGAACCCCGGGCCGCTTCCAGTTTGTCGCTGAGTTCGCTGATCCAGATCTGAAATCCAGTGAGGTCCGATCGCGCGAGGGTCAATGTCGCGACACCCTTGAGTGCCAGGCCGGCGATCACAAAGACCGCAAGCACAGCGGCGATGATCAGTCCGCGGTGGGATTTCCGGTCCTCTGCCGGCGCGGGCTGAGTTTCTTTTGAGGCCGGCGAGGCCGGGGGAGCCGTGACGGTACTCACGAGTCAGCACTGGTGTCTTCGGCGACGATCACCCGCAGGATGTCGTCGTCGCAGACGATTCCCAGGAGTTTCCCGTTCTCGACGACCTTGATGGGTTTGTCGGAGTCGAGCACCAGGCGCGCAGCCTTCTGCACGATCGTGTCGGGCGGCAGCTCCGGTCCGTCCAGGGCATCGTCCGGCCCGGGTTGGCGCATGACCCATTTGAGAGTGAGTACATGTGATTTGGGGACTTCGCTGACGAAGTCGCGTACGTAGTCATCGGCCGGAGCGCCGACGACCTCGTCGGGCGTGCCGA
The DNA here is from genome assembly GCA_014377785.1 of Aeromicrobium sp. Taxonomy (GTDB): domain Bacteria; phylum Actinomycetota; class Actinomycetes; order Propionibacteriales; family Nocardioidaceae; genus JACMOZ01. The sequence goes on along the minus strand of JACMOZ010000266.1, from coordinate 17,647 downwards.
TCTGCACAACTTTGCCGTCGCGCATGATCAGGATCCGGTCGCCGAGCTTGAGCGCTTCCTGCAGATCGTGAGTGATGAAAACCATGGTCTTGCCGACTTCTTCGTGCAGTCGGATGACCTCGTTCTGCATGTCGCGCCTGATCAGCGGGTCGAGGGCGGAGAATGGTTCGTCAAAAAGTAGAAGCGACGGGTCGACCGCGAGCGCCCGGCCGAGTCCGACGCGTTGCTGCATGCCGCCGGACAGCTGATTGGGGTAGGAGTTCGCGTTGCCGGTCAGTCCGACGAGTTCAAGGACTTCGCTGGCTTTGGCTTGACGCTCCTTTCGGCCGAGTCCGCGCACCTCAAGGCCATACGCGATGTTGTCGATGACACGGCGATGCGGGAGGAGCCCGAAATGCTGAAACACCATGGCGACGTGGTTTCGGCGGAGGCTCCGAAGCGCCGACTCCGACATTTTTCTCACATCGTCGCCGTCGATGGCTACTTCGCCCGCGGTCGGTTCGATGAGGCGGGTCAGACAACGCACCAGGGTCGACTTGCCCGAACCGGACAGTCCCATGACGACGAAGACCTCACCCTGAGTGACCTCGAAACTGACGTCATTGACGGCGGCGACGCAGCCGGTCTTTGCGCGCAGTGCGGCAGGGGAGAGTTTTCCGTCTTCGCTGCCGGGAATGCTTGCTGCCTTCGGCCCAAAGACCTTCCACAGATTGTCGACCTTGACGGCGGTGCTGGTCATGACTGCTCCAGTCCTTGGTCCTGCTGATTCTGGCCTTGTTGATGCTTGGCGAGAGATGCGTTGCGCGGGTCACCTGGCGGGTAAAGAGGAGAGCCTTTCCGGTAGTTGTAATACGGTACGGCCAACGCCGGTGGGAGCGGCGTTTTTTCCAGAATGAGGTCGGCAGCCTTTTCTGCGAGCATCATGATGGGCGCATAAATGTTGCCGTTCGGGACGTAGGGCATCGAGGACCCGTCCACGACACGCAGGCCATCGACACCGTGCACCCGCAGACTCGTCGGGTCGAGAACACTCATCTCGTCGGTGCCCATTCGGGCAGTGCACGAAGGGTGCAGCGCCGTCTCGGCATCCTTGGCGACCCAGTCGAGGATTTCCTGATCGGTCTCGACCGACGGGCCCGGTGAAATCTCCCCGTCGTTGAAGGTTTCGAACGCCGGTTGATTCAGGATCCGGCGGGCGATACGGATCATCTCGATCCATTCGCGCCGGTCGGTTTCGGTCGACAAGTAGTTGAACCGCAGGGCCGGATGCTCCTTCGGATCGGTCGACTTGATCTTCACCGAACCGCGGCAATCGGAGTACATCGGGCCAATATGCACCTGATAGCCGTGCTCGGCGGCCGGCTGCGAACCGTCATAGCGGATTGCGATCGGCAAGAAGTGGAACATCATGTTCGGGTAGTCGACGACGTCGTTGCTGCGTATGAAACCGCCCGCCTCAAAATGATTGGTCGCCCCGACGCCGCTACGCAGAAACAGCCACTCCGCACCGATGCGCGGTTTGTGACGGTGCTTCAGCCAGGGGCCGATCGACACCGGTTGCTTGCTCGCGTACTGGATGTAGACCTCGAGGTGATCCTGGAGATTTTCACCGACGCCGGGGAGGTCGGCAATGGGGGTGATGCCCAACGCCCCGAGCTCGGCCGCATTCCCGATACCGGTGAGTTGGAGCAATTGCGGCGAGTTGATGGCACCGCCGCAGAGGATCACTTCTTTGGCCCCGACGCTCCGATGGAACTTGCCGGCGCGTACGTAGTCGACGCCGGTGACGCGATTGCCCTCGGTCCTCAGGCCCATGACATGGGCGAGCGTCTCGACTGTGAGGTTGGGCCGCTTCATAACCGGGTGGAGGTAGGCCCGTGCCGCACTGAGCCGCCGGCCCCGATGGACATTGCGGTCGAACCGGGCGAATCCCTCTTGCCGATAGCCATTGACGTCGTCGGTGAGGGGATAACCGGCTTCCTGGACGGCTTCGAGGAAAGCGCCGAACAACGGGTTTGTCGCCGGGCCCCGCTCCAGGATCAGCGGCCCCGAACCGCCGCGCCACTCATCGGCACCGGCGAGGCACGTCTCCATACGTTTGAAGTAGGGCAGGCAATCGGCATAACTCCAGGACTCCATCCCGGGATCGGCGGCCCACCGTTCGAAGTCGAGCGGGTTGCCGCGCTGGAAGATCATCCCGTTGATGCTGCTCGAACCCCCGAGCACCTTGCCCCGGGCGTGAAAAACCTTGCGGCCGTCCATGAACGGTTCAGGCTCGGATTCGTAGCGCCAGTCGTAGAGCGGGTTACCGATCGGGAAGGGCAGGGCAGCGGGCATGTGGATGAACGGATCGATCTTGAAGTCGCTGCGTCCGGCTTCGAGGACGAGCACGCTCGTCGACGGATCTGCACTGAGCCGGTTGGCGAGCGCCGAACCCGCTGAGCCGCCGCCGACGATGACGAAGTCGTAGTTGGTCTTTTTCATATGCGCACAGCTTTCATGAGCCCTCAGCCCCGTCGAACCAGCGCTGCGGCGCCGGATCGATGTTGTGCCAGATGTGTTTGGTTTCGCGGTATTCCTCCAGCCCGGCAAGGCCGAGTTCGCGCCCGAATCCGGACTGTTTGTAGCCGCCCCACTCCGCTTGAGGCACGTACGGGTGATAGTCGTTGATCCAGACGGTGCCCATGCGCAGCCGGCCCGCGACGCGTTCGGCCCGGCCGGCCTGTGATGTCCAGACGGCGCCCGCGAGGCCATAAATACTGTCGTTCGCTATAGCGATCGCAGCTTCCTCGTCCACGAATGACTCGACGGTGAGCACCGGTCCGAAGGACTCGTCTTGGACGACATTCATGGCCGACGTGCAGCCGGTCAGAATCGTCGGCAAGTAGTAATAGCCGCCGGCCAGTGCCGGATCATCGGGCCGTGCGCCGCCAGTACGAAGTTGGGCGCCTTCGGCCAGTCCCGCCGCGACGTAGGCCTCGACTTTTTCTCGATGAGCCGCGCTGATCAGCGGACCGGTCTCGGCCAAGTCGTCGAAGGGGCCGCCGATGCGAATGAGTTCGGCTCGTCGGACAAGCTCGTCCACGAACTCGTCGTGAATCGACTCCTCGACGAGGAGCCGGGCTCCGGCCGAGCAGACCTGGCCCGAATGCAGGAACACGGCGGTCAGCGCAAAATCCAGGGCAGTCTCGCGGTCCGCGTCGGCGAACACGATGTTGGGGTTCTTGCCGCCGAGTTCGAGGGCGATCTTCTTCACTGTCGGGGCGGCCGAAGCCATGATCGAGCGGCCGGTGATGAGCCCGCCGGTGAAAGACACAAGATCGACGAAGGGATGTGCGGTGAGCGGTGGCCCGACCTTCGCGCCGGCACCGAGGATGAGGTTGGCAACACCTGCGGGCAGACCTGCCTCGGCCAGAGCGCGCATCAGCCAGATCGCAGTGGACGGGGTGAGTTCGCTCGGCTTGAGGATGAACGTGTTGCCGGCGGCAAGGGCGGGGGCAACCTTCCAGGAAGTCTGGAGGAGAGGGTAGTTCCATGGCGTGATGAGCGAACACACGCCGACCGGTTCGTGGACAACCCGGCTGACCACGTTGGGGCGGCCGGTGTCGACGACGCGACCACTCTCGGCGCCGGCAAGACCGGCGAAATACCTGAAGACTCCGACGATGTCGTCGACGTCATACAACGACTCGACGAGGCGCTTGCCGGTGTCGAGGGACTCCAGCCGTGCCACTTCGTTTTTGTCCCGCTCGAGCAGATCGGCAACGCGGTGCAAGAGGGCGCCGCGTTCAAGCGAAGACGTCGTCCGCCAGGGACCGCTGTCAAAGGCGCGTCGGGCGGCCGCGACTGCGCGTTCTGCATCCTCGGGCCCGGCTTCGGGCACTGTGGCAACAAGGCTGCCGTCGGATGGACACCGGATTTCCCGGATCTCGCCGGCTGCCGCGTCTTGCCAATCTCCGTCAATGAATAGTCCGGACACCGTGTCTTCTCGCTCTCGTCGGTTGTGGCGGGAAGTTGCGCGAAGGTAATTGGTGTTGCTTATCGTGCAATAGGTACCGCGTTACGCAACAACTCTCGCGGTAGGAGCCCCGTTACGTCAAGAGCTAATTTCAGCGATGCCTGGCTTGGTGACCCGCCAACCCAACCTTTCGGACACCTCGTCGGCGACTTCGGCAACCTGATGGATTGCTTGCTTAACCTTACCTTGGTCGAATCGAAACGTCGGGCCGGAGACGGAAAGCGAGGCAATCACGTCGCCATGCGCATTGCGAAGCGGCGCCGCAACGGCGGTCAGTCCAATCTCGAGTTCATCGACCACCAGCGCATACCCATGATCGCGCACGTTGCCGATGTCGACAAGCAATTTCTTGAGCGACGTGATCGTGGTGGGGGTGTATGCGCGGAACCGCTGACCTACTTCGGTCGTGATCTGGCTGGCCGTGAGCCCGGAGAGCAGGACCTTGCCATTGGCCGTGGCATGCAGAGGAATCCGCTGACCCACCCAGTTGTGCGGCTGAAGCGAAGAGCCGCCAGCGATCTGATCCAGATACAGTGCGGCGCCTTCGGACAACACCGCGATATTGACAGTCTCGCCGGTTTCGGTGGCAAGGGCGCGTGCCAACGGACGCGCTTCCTGCACCACATCGAGCCGTGCCGTCGTTGCCCCCGCGAGCCGAAGGATGCCGACCCCGAGGCGGTACTTGCCGCGGTCCACGTTTTGTTCGACCAGACCGCGCCGCTCGAGAGCGGCAATCAACCGAAAGGCCGTGGACTTGTGGACACCGAGCTCTTCGGCGATCTTGGTGACGCCGGACTCCCCGTCGTGGGCGAGCATTTCGAGGATGCTGACAGCCCGATCAACCGATTGCACCGTGCTCGTGACCGGCTTCGCCGCATCAGAGCGGCCGAAACTGTTGCTCATGACACGACACTATTGCACAATTCACAACAAGGTCAGCCGACAACCAGCGTTGACCAAGCGTTATCCCAAGGCAGGAAAACATGGCAGTCGAACCGAATCAGCCTCCGACGTATGTGCTCACTTTGGCATGCCGAGACCGACCGGGGCTGGTCTTCGCCGTGTCGTCGTGGCTCATGGACATGGGTGGAAACATCCTTGATTCGCAACAGTTCGACGATCCGATGGGTCGCAACTTCTTTATGCGGGTGCACTTCGAGAGCGCCGATGCCGGCCTGGACCGATTGCGCGATTCATTCGGACCGGTCGCCTCCGAGCACGGCATGGAATGGCAAATGTTCTCCGCCGTCGAGCCCTATCGGACGCTCGTCCTCGTGTCGAAGTTCGGTCATTGCCTCAACGACTTGCTTTTCCGCCAGAGCACCGGTTCGCTCAACATCGTCATACCGGCGATCGTGTCGAATCACCGCGATTTCGAGCGGTTGGCCGGGACGTATGACATCCCGTTCTACTACGTGCCGGTCACACCCGACACGAAGGACGAGGCCGAGGCCAGGCTGCTGGAACTGGTTGATGAACTCGGCATCGACCTGGTCGTTCTGGCCCGCTATATGCAAGTCTTGTCCGACCAGTCGTGCAAGAAACTTGAAGGGAAAGTGATAAACATTCATCACTCCTTCTTGCCCAGCTTCAAGGGGGCCAAGCCCTACCATCAGGCGCACGACCGCGGCGTCAAGCTGATCGGTGCGACGGCGCATTATGTCACCGCCGACCTCGACGAGGGTCCGATCATCGAGCAAGGCGTCACTCGGGTCAACCACCGGATGACGCCGAACGAAATGGTTCAGGCCGGTCGCGAGGTCGAAGCGCAAGTGCTGACCCGTGCCGTCCAATGGCATGCCGAACAGCGTGTGCTCCTCGATGGCGGACGAGTAGTCATTTTCCCCTAGCCCCGCAACGTCATAAGAAGCGAGGGCCGAGGGCCACGAAATTAATGACGTAAGGCCGATATCCACAGTCAGTTTCGAGACCAGAAAGTCGAAAACGACAATGACCAAACCGATTGCCAACCAAGGACCGATCACTGTCGCTTTGCCGGTCGCCGACAGGCGCACAACCTTCACCTTTTATGCCGAGGGTCTTGGTTTGGGACCGTTCGGCGAACTTGACGAGGACGGAATCCCCGAGCCTTTGCAGTTCACGCTCAATGACGGCGTCCGCGTGATGTTCATTCCCACCGGTGGCTTCGGTTGGGTGACAGGCGGCCGCCAAACCGCTCGCTCAGATCAGAGCGAGTGCCTTCTGGTTATGACCCTTGCCGGCCAAGGCGACGTTCTCGGAATGGTAGATCGGGTAAGGAACGGCGGTGCCGAGATCGTGATGGAGCCGGCCGAGCAGCCTTGGGGTTTCACGGCAGTGTTAGCCGATCCAGATGGCCATCTTTGGCAACTGCGAACCGACGGCCCGGGCGATTGACACTTATCGCTGATCACGCGCAACCTTGGATATGACTACGAGCGCTTCGGACTGGTTGTTGAGCATTGGAGAACGCGGCAACCCCGCGACGACGCTGGATCAAAGGCATGACGATGTTCTTGCCTGGACTGTCGGCAAGACGTCCAGCTCGCGGTGCGCGGGCCCGCCGTCGGCGACATCGAGACTGTGTTCCGGGAACGATGGGATGATCCGGCGCCATTGACCCGAAACCCTGTCGACCGCTTCGTGGACGTGTTCAGGCGCGAGGACAACACGCCAGGAACTCTGCCCGTCCAGCTCTCCGATCCGCTGCCACGCGAGAGACAGACTGTGCAGGCGCTGCGTACGTATCCGAACCGGCGCAACGGATATCCGTTTGCACCTGACGGTGAACGCAGCATCGCCCACGCCTACGAAAAGGTCGTTGCCCGCGCCCAAAGCCTTATCTATCTTGAGGATCAATACTTCTGGTCCGCAGATGTTGCCCGATACTTCACTATGGCACTGCGAGCGACACCGGGTTTACGGCTGATCGCGGTCGTGCCCCACTATCCCGACCTGGACGGCCGATTGTCCCTTCCGCCGAATCTCGCCGGCCAGCAACAGGCGCTCGACCTGATCCGTAGTGCTGGCGGCGACCGCGTTGCCGTCTACGGAATCGAGAACGCGGCGGGGACGCCGGTTTACGTCCATGCGAAGGTCTGCGTCGTCGATGACGTCTGGGCATCGGTCGGCTAGGACAACTTCAACCGCAGATCGTGGACGCATGACTCCGGGCTGTCCTGCGCAGTTTTGGACGAGGAGCGCGACCCCAGGGATCCGCAAGTAGTGGATCGTTTCGGCGACGGTGCACGTGTTTTTGCCCGCGAGTTGCGGTTGTCCCTCGCCCGCGAGCATCTTGACCGGCAACCCGGCGAGGACGCGGACCTTCTCGATGCGAGCGAAGTTTTCGCCGCCTTCGCCAAAAACGCATGGACTTTGGCTGAATGGCATGCCGGTGGACAGCAAGGACCACGACCATCCGGCCGCTTGCGGCCATACGAGCCGCGCCGACTTCGCTGGACGACGCGGGCCTGGGCAACCCCGCTCTACCGGACCATCTATGACCCGGACGGGCGGCCGGGTCCACTGCGACGCCAGCACCGCTCCTGATCGGTCGTCTTTGCAATTGGCGCGAGGAGACTTCGGTGACTATGCCTCCGACACGACTCTGGCCTCACGAACGTCGACATCTACCGGGGTAGGTGCGTTCCGAACAGCGCGGTGCTCGCGGCTCGTAGTCGGTCGAGGTGGAGGTCTAGACCGCGCACGGCATGGTTTCGTACCTGCATTGCTGTGAAGTGCGCGTAGCCCGCGAACGCCACGGGGGCCAACTGTCCTGCCGTTGCTGGCTCGCCATTCAGATGGAAGATAGAAGTCGTCATGCCGACGACGATAGGTGGTGACACTAGTGTCAACGGCAAGTCAGGGCTCAAGGGAGTGCCTGCGCGTGGGTCGACTCTCCGTACTGACCGGGGTTTCGCCGCGCATGTTGCGCTACTACGAGAGTCGCGGTCTGCTCTCGCCGACACGATCCTCGAGCGGGCAACGTCTCTTCGACCGTGGCACAGTCACTACGGTGCGCCACATCCGCTGGCTCCTCAGCGCTGGTCTCCCAACCCGTGTGATTCGTGAACTTCTGGACTGTATCGAAGACCCGTACCGCATTGAGTCGTGCGCCGTACCGGTTCTCCTCGAACATGTGCACGCCTACGAACAGCAGATTGCGGAACTGACCACTACCCGACAAGCGCTCCAAGGCCTCATCGAAGCGTCAGGGACATCTGTCGCATCACAGGCCATCTCTCAAGAGGTGCACAATCCTGCTGCGAGACGAGACGAGCCGTAGGTATTGCAGCGACGACGGACCAGCGTCCGATTAGGGAGCATCGAATGGGACTATCAGATGGTCAATCGGCGGAATACCAGCACGCGTCCAAAAGAGTTTGCCGGTCGCCGCGACAGAGTCGAGTAGTTGAAATCGGTAGTCTTGATGTGGAGAATGCTTGCACGGGAACCCCCGGCGGGTGACCTTTTGACGACCACCCCGTTTCGGAGGCCAGTTAGCCGTGACAACGACAGACGTAGAGGCGCTGTACACCGTTGAACGCGACCGATTCGCTGAGGATCTCGCCGGGCTCGATGACGCAGCCTGGCGGACGCCGAGCCTGTGCCGAGGGTGGACAGTGCGCGACGTGTGTGCGCACCTGCTCATGCCCTACGAGCTGGGATTTGGCAGCTTCATTGTCGGTCTCGCGCAAGCGCGCTTCAACTTCGACAAGCTCGCTGACCGCTGGGCCAGGGCCGACCGACGGACCGGCGCCGAGTTGACGCGCCCAATCGCGAAGACCAGTGCTGCCGGTTTCGCGGTCCCCGGCGCGGGAGAACTCGCCCCATTGGCCCACCTGGCCATTCACTCCCGAGACGTTCGTCGGCCGCTCGGCCTTGCTGGTCGGATTTCCCCTGAAGCGGGCCGGATGGTGCACAATGACCTGACGAGCGGCAAGCACTCGGTGGGCGAGGATCTCCTGCGTGGACTGCGCTTCCAAGCCACCGACGCCGACTGGTCGCGGGGTGAAGGACCCGAAGTCAGTGGCGATGTCGCCACTCTTTTAAGCGCTCTCAACCGTCGTCGTGCGGCCGCGGAGGACGTGGCGGGCGCCGGTGCAGACGAGTTCCGGTCCCGCTTGGACTGATCTGAGCACATCGGCGCGCTGACTCCCCGGTGCGCTTGGCGGCGCGCCAGGATCGCTTGCGGGCGGCCTAGTCGGAATTCGCGTTGGGTGTTGCTAGTAGTTCGTTCCAGTTGGAGGTTCTGGCACCCTTTTTGGCGCCTTATGGCGTATCCATGCCTGGGCGCTTACAGGACGCGAAGCGCGGAACACTCATCTCGTTCTCGGCGACTGAGTGCGTGCAGGACAGTTCTGTCTCCGCGACGCTGTTTCTCACGAGCCGTAGCAACAATGCTTTGACCCGCCAGCGTCCCCCAAAAGAGCTCGCTCAGTCGCCCAGCTCCGCACGGCGGCGGATGACGTAGCGCTCGAGTTCTTCCTTGATTGCCGCGTCCATCGCTGGGGCTTCGTACTCTTCGAGCTTCTTCTTGTAGATCACTCCGGCGCGTTGGTTGGTGTCCAGGGATCCGTTGCGGGTCCACTTGTCGAAGTTGTCCGAGCTCGACAGGAACGGGCGATGGAAGCACGTACGGAATCGCTCCATCGTGTGCATCGAACCGAGGAAGTGGCCGCCGTGACCGACCTCGACGTGCGCCCCGAACGCGAGGGTGTCTTCGTTGATCTCCAACGGGGTGAATTCGGCACGAAGCATCTGGAGCAATTCGACGTCCATGATGAACTTTTCATAACCCGCCACGAGGCCGCCCTCGAGCCAACCCGCGGAATGCATCACGAAGTTGGCCCCGGCGAGGAAAGTGGGCATCAACGTCATCAGCGATTCGTAGCCAGCTTGGGCGTCGGCCTGATGCGCCGACGTCAGACCGCCGCCGGAACGGAACGGCAAGCCGAATCGGCGCGCGATCTGGCCGGTGCAGAGCAGCCCGATGCCGGACTCCGGCGTGCCGAAACTCGGTGATCCCGACTGCATGTCGATGTTGGACAGGAACGAACCGAAGATCACCGGGGTGCCGGGCCGGACCAGTTGCGTGAGCGCGATTCCGGACAGGGCCTCGGTGATTTGTTGCACCAGTGCGGCCGGAATCGTGACGGGCGACATCGCGCCCATCAGGATGAATGGCGTGAGTACGACCGGCTGAGCGGCCGCACAATATTCGAGCAGAGACTCCAGCATCCGGTCGTCCCACCGCAGGGGTGAGTTGCAGTTGATCAGCGAGATCGATACCGGAGTCTTCTCGATCGCTTCGCGGCCGCCGAACAGGATTTCGCCCATCGCAATCGTGTCGCGCGCATTGACTCCGGACACGACGTTGCCCATGTAGAACTTGTCGGTCAGCGTCTGCAGCGCGTAGGTCATGTCGAGATGGCGGGAATCGAGTGGGGTGTCGTATGGCTCGCAGATGATGCCGCCGGCCGAGTCGAGTTCGCCATAGGTCTGCGCAAGCTTGGTGAAGTTGCGAAAGTCCTCCATCATGGCGTCGCGGCGTACGGCGCCTTCGCGGACGAATGGGGGACCGTAGACGCCGCTGAAGACCATTTTGTTGCCGCCGATATGCACGTTGTTGGCGGGGTTGCGTGCCTGGACGTCAAATTCCTTCGGCGCCTTGGCGACCTGCTCGAGGACCCAGTCGGGGTCGAGGAACACCGTCTTGTCCACAACCTTCTGACCCGCCTCGCGGAACAGTTTGAGGGCGTCTTCGTGCATGAACTCGACGCCCACCTCGGTCATGAGGCGCCGCCACGCTGTCTCCAGGGATGCCATCGCATCCTCGGACAGAATTTCATAGCGCGGCATCTTGTTTTCAAACATCGAATCTCCAAAGTGTTGCGTCCGGGCGAGTGTTTATCAAAAAGCTTGTGTGTCGGAAAGTTTGCGCATCGGAAAACTACTGGGCCGAAGCCCTTGACCGATGAAGTTGTGTGATCTTACTCTCATGTAATGGGAATCTGGTTCCACCATATGGAACTCGCGCGGTAATGGGAAGAGCGCAGCGGACATGATTTGGCGGCATGATTTGAAGGGGCAGATGAACAATGAGTAGTGGCACCCAGTCGCTCGATCGAGCCGCCGAGTTGCTGACCTTGATCGTGCGCGCCGAAGAACCCATCACCTACACCAAGATCGTCGACCAGACCGGAATCGCGCGCTCGACAGCTTCGCGGCTACTGCAAGGGTTGGAGCGCAACGGATTGCTCGAACGCGACCGTGACGGTGCTTTCCGCGGTGGCGCACTTTTTGCTCACTACGCGACGCGGTTCGACCGGGTCGAAGCACTCGTCGTCGCCGCTCAACCGAGTCTCGAACGGCTTGCCGAGGAGACCGGCGAAACCGTCAACATGGCTGTGGCGCGGGGTGGCACCGTCGTACAGGTTTCGCAGATCGACTCCAGCTTTATGCTCGGTGCGATGAACTGGGTGGGCCTCGATGTGCCGCCACACTGCTCCGCACTCGGCAAGGTGATGTATGCGTTCGGCGCGCTCACGCTGCCCAAGGGGCCCCTGGAACAACTCACGCCGAATACAATCACCGAGCCCAAGACATTGGAGAACGAACTCCGTGTCGTTCGCAAACAAGGCTTTGCCATCACCCACGGCGAGCTCGAAGAGGGCCTCGACGGCCTCGCCGCCCCGGTGCTCGGCGCTGAAGGCCAAGTTTTCGCTGCGCTCGGAGTCTCGGGGCCGGCGTTTCGAATCGAAGAGTCCCTCGACAAAATCGGCGAACTTCTCGTGGCCGAATCCGAACGCCTCACCAAGGTTCTGGCACGTCGTGTGCAGAAGAGCAAACCCCACCAATCAGCCCTGATAGGCCAATCATCCCGGAAAGAAGTGCCTCATGACTCCTGAAGAGATCCTGCAAGGTCTTTACGACGAGACGCTGATCGGAAACGCACCACGGGTTCTCGAGCTCACCCAGTTGGGGCTCGACCTCGACATGGGGCCCGAAACACTCCTGTACGACGCCCTCATCCCCTCGCTCGAGGAGGTGGGTGCACGCTTCGAACGGGGTGACTTCTTCGTCCCCGAGATGCTGATCGCCGGTCGTGCGATGAGCGGGGCGCTCGATCTTCTCCGTCCGCTGCTTGCCGACCTCGGTGCCGTGGCGATCGGAACCTTCCTGATGGGCACGGTCAAGGGCGACGTCCACGACATCGGCAAGAACCTCGTCAACATCATGCTCGAGGGCGCCGGCTTCACCGTCATCGACCTCGGTGTTCAGGTGCCGCCGGAGAAGTTCATCGAGGCCATCAAGGAACATAATCCGGACATCGTCGGCATGTCGGCCTTCCTCACCACGACGATGCCGATGTTCAAGGCCAACATCAATGCGCTGGAAAAGGCCGGCATGCGCGATCAGGTCATCGTCATGGTTGGCGGCGCCCCGGTCACTCAGGAATATGCCGATGCGGTCGGCGCCGACGCCTATGCGCCCGACGCCTCCGCCACGGTCAAGAAGGCGAAGGCACTGATTGCCGAGCGCCGGGCCGCGTTCGCGGTCTAAACCCCATACCTACAGCCCCACAGGAGCAACCACGTGCATACCGTCATCCGCTCGGCCACCAAGGAAGTTCTCCTCGGCCACGATCAGAAGTTCTGCATCATCGGCGAGCGCATCAACCCGACCGGCCGTCGGATCTTCCAGGAGCAGTTACGTGCGGGCGACTTGTCGGCGATCGAGCGGGACGTTGCCGCGCAAGTGGCCGGCGGCGCCATGATCCTCGACATCAATATGGGCGTGCCGTTGACCGACGAGCCCGATCTGCTTGGCCGCGCGATCACGTTGGTGCAGAGCATCACGGATTTGCCGATCTGTATCGACTCCTCGGTCGTCGAGGCGCTCGAGGTCGGACTCGCCGCCTACAAGGGGCGAGCCCTCGTCAACTCGATCACCGCCGAGGACGACCGAATGGCGGCGATCCTGCCGCTCGTCAAGAAGTACGACGCCGCCGTCATCGCGCTGCCCAACGATCACGATGAAATTCCGATGGAACCGGAAAAGCGTCTCGCCCTTGTCGACAAGATTGTCCGCGTCGCGACGACCGAATACGGCATCCCCCTTGCCGACATCGTGATCGATCCGCTGGCCATGCCCATCGGCGCCGATCCCAAGGTCGGAAGATCGTTCTTCGAGACCGTCTATGCCATTCGCGAGCGTTACGGCATCAACATGACGTGCGGCGCCGGCAACAACTCCTTCGGCATGCCCGGCCGCGACGAACTCGGTGCCTCCTTCCTGCCGATGGCAATGGCCGCGGGACTCACTTCGGCCATCATGGATGCCCGCAGCCCACGTATGGTCTCGGCGGTCAAGGCTGCCGATGTCGTGATGGGCAATGACGAGTGGGGCATGGCGTGGATCGGTGACTACCGCTCGAAAATGGCTGCCATCAAGGCAGCCGCGGAGGTCGTCGCAGCACGATGACCACTCAGCCGCGCCGCTCGCGCGCGATCCATGTCGACGAAGGCGCGGAACAATCGGGCGGGGAAGAGTGGGACGGCACCGGCCGTCTTCGACTGTCCTTCACTCCGGCAGAGCGCGACGTCCGCGTACCGCCGGGGGTGAGCGTTTTCGATGCCGCGAGCTGGAACGGCATAGCGATCGATTCGACGTGTGGCGGCCACGGAACCTGTAAGAAATGCAAGGTCAAGATCCTCGACGGGTCGATTCCAGTGTCGCCGATGGACCAGCGTGCCTTCAACCCCGACCAAATCGCCGAGGGTTGGCGCCTCGCCTGTCTGGCCGCCGTGCACTCCGACCTCAAGATCGAGGTCCCACCGCTGACGACGCGACCCAAGGCGGCGACGGTCGGTGTCGGTCGACAAGTGATCCTGCGACCGGCCATCCAAAAGCGCTATGTCGAACTCACCGAGCCGACGCTTTCGGACCAGGTTCCCGATGTCGAACGGCTGCTGGCCGCGATCGACGACCTCGAACTCAACGTCGATTTGCATGCCCTGCGCCGCATACCGTCGGTGATCCGCGCGGCCGACTGGAAGGTCACCGCGGTCATCGTCGACGAACTGCTCATCGACATCGAGCCCGGCGACACCACAGCGACTCATCACGCCCTCGCCTTTGACCTCGGCACCACCACGGTCGTTGCAACTCTTCTTGACACGACGACCGGCACCCCGGTCGCGGTCGCATCGATGCTCAACAAGCAACAACCGTTCGGTGGCGACGTCATCACCAGGATCAGCGCGACGATGATGGATCCCGATACTCTCCCGCGGCTGACCGAACTTGCCAAGGACACACTTGCCGAGCTCACCTCCAACGTCTGCATCGAAGCCGGGATCGAGCCGCAGCACGTCTATGAAATGGCGCTGGCCGGCAACGCGACGATGGTGGCCCTGCTTTTGGGCATCGCTCCCGAGCCGATCGGCGTCGCGCCCTTCATCCTGACCTCGCGGATCACCCCAACCGTTCGCGCGGCCGATCTCGGCGTCGACATTCATCCCGCTGCACCGGCTTACATCCTGCCTGCGCTCGGCGCCTATGTCGGCGGCGACATTGTTGCTGGCGCCCTCGCCTCGGGGATGGACCGGGATAAGCGGCTCAGGTTGTTCATCGATGTGGGCACCAATTGTGAAATCGTCCTCGGCGACGGGGAGCGTCTTTTGTCGACAGCGGCGCCAGCCGGACCGGCCTTCGAGGGCGGTCAAATCAGGTGCGGTATGCGCGCTGCCAACGGCGCGATCGAAGTCGTGAAGCTGACCGAAGACGATGTCGAGCTGCAGGTCATCGGCGATGTCGAACCAATCGGCTTGTGCGGTTCCGGGCTCGTGGATGCTGTCTCCGAACTTGTACGCGTCGGTCTGCTCGACCACAGTGGCCGACTGATTTCGGTGGAGGCCGCGAGAGAGCTTGTCCCCAAACTCGTCAACCGGCTGACCCAGGTCGACAAGGAACGGGTGTTTGTCCTGCATTGGGCGGGCGCCGA
Source organism: Aeromicrobium sp. (assembly GCA_014377785.1). Lineage (GTDB taxonomy): Bacteria > Actinomycetota > Actinomycetes > Propionibacteriales > Nocardioidaceae > JACMOZ01. The sequence continues at coordinate 2,642 of JACMOZ010000266.1, read as the reverse complement.
AGGCGATGTCACCGAATCGACCTACATCTCCCAGCGTGATGTCCGTGAACTTCAGTTCGCCAAGGCGGCGATCTCGACCGGCTGGACGCTCTTGCTCGACGAGATGGGCGTGACCGAGGCCGACTTAGCGCAAGTGTTGCTTGCCGGTTCGTTCGGTTCCTATTTGACGCCGGCGAGTGCCATCCGGATCGGCCTCGTGCCGAAGTTGCCCGTCCTGCGCATTATCAGCGCTGGCAACGTCGCAGGTGAAGGAGCGAAGATGACGCTCCTGAGCAAGGCCGAACGGGCGGGCGCCGAAGCATTATTGAAGGAGGTGGCTTATGTCGAGCTCTCCGATCGAAAAGACTTCAACGACCGATTCGTCGACCTGCTCAGCTTCCCGGGATAGCCGAGTCCTGGCCAAGTTCGCCGTCATCGCCTGCGGTGCGATCGCCCAGCCGATCGCCGAGGTCGTTGCCCGACACGGCTGGTCGGTCGACATCCATCCGTTGCCGCCGCTGCTGCACAATCATCCCGAGCAGATTGCCGCCGAGGTCGAGCCGCTCGTCATTTCCTTGAGTGATTCCTACGAAACAGTTGCCATCGCCTATGCCGATTGCGGAACGTATGGCGCTCTTGACGACGTATGCGCACGTCACGGCGCTCGCCGACTCGAGGGGCTTCATTGCTATGACGTCTACGGCGGCGCGGACCGAATGCGTGCGATGTTCGATAAGCAGGCCGGCACCTATGTCCTGACCGACTTTCTGGTGCGCTCTTTTCGCCGTACGGTCATTCAGGAACTCGGGCTGGACCGTTATCCCGAATTGCACTATGAGTATTTCCGGCACTACACGCGGGTCGTGTGGCTCGCGCAGGCCCCCGATGAGGAACTTCGTGCCTTGGCAGGCGACGCGGCCGAGGCGTTGGGCCTTCCGCTCACCGAACTCGATCTTGGCTTAGGCGGACTCGATGCCTCATTACGCGATCTCCTCGGCTTCTGACGTTCTCGGTCTCTGACGAACGATGAGGGTTTTGGGTTGCCCCAGCGACCCCGATCCATCAGGTTCCGTCACCGTTAGCGAGGTGATACCGCGCTTGAATCGAGTTGCTCGATCAGGTCCTGGCGCCAGACTTCCGTCTCGGCGACCTGGTTGAACGTGAACAAGTGCAGCCCCTCGACGTGCGAGGCCGCCTCGCGGGTCGTTGGTGCAATTCTTTCGAGGAACCGTTCGGGGCTGTAGCCGCCAGGGGTGGCGATGCGGGCAAATACAGACTTGTTTTTAGATAGGAACCGGGCCGACTCGCTGACACCGATCTTGGTCGCCATCGTCAGTAACTTCGCCCGCTCGATCGGTCCCGGCATGCCGATCAGCAAGGGCATGACGGCACCACGGGACCTCACCCGCTTGACCCATGAACTGACAGTCGTGGGGTCAAAGCACAGATTGCTGACCAGATTGGTGGCGTGATGACGTTTGTCCCACATGGCCTGAACTGTGATGTCGTCAGTGATGGTGGGATGGGACTCGGGATAACCGGCCACGCCGACCTGGGCAAAGGGACTTCCCATCTCGGTCAGATCCCTGAGCAGGTCGAGCGAACCGGCGTAGTCCCCGGCGGCCGGATCGGCGTCGCCGGCCGGCACGAAGACGCTGTCGATTCCGCATCCCAGCAGCCGGGCCACGATTTCCTCGAGTTCTTGGCGACCGCTGATCATGCGTGCGGCGAGGTGCGGCACCGCGCGGTAGCCGTCGCCGACGAGCCGTTCGGCCAGGTCGAGCGTTGCCGGCAAGCCCTTGCCGGCCGAAGCCGTCACCGTGAGGGTGTGTCCGGCCGGAACGCAAGCGCGGATTTTGTCCTCGATCGACGCAGTAGGCAGCACTTCATACCGTGCACCCGCGAGGAGTCGGCGCATTTCCGCCTTTATGGTATTGTTGCGCATAGAGCAACTCATTTCGTGATACGCACCAGGGGCCTCCAGAGTAACTTTATCGCCGACCGCGGTGCAAGACTTTGACTGCGCGACTTGAGCGACCTTTTGTCGATAGGGCGAAGGTCCTAGGGTGAGCGGTGATGCTGTTCACTTCGCTTGGCCCCGCCGCAGATCCCCACTTCGCCCAGATTCTGCTTGATCTTCAGAAAGCCGCCTATGCGGTCGAAGCAGAACTGCTGGGCGACGACCGCATCCCGCCGTTGAACGAAACGCTCACCGGCCTTGCGGCGTTTCGCGGCTATTGGGTCGTGGCATGGGATGGAGTCCAACTCTTCGGCGCAGTCGCCTGGGACGATCACGGCGACCAACTCGAGATCGACCGGCTCATGGTCGCCCCCGCGGCTCATCGCCGCGGAGTCGGCAATGCCCTGGTGGGGTGCGTGATCAGAGCCGCCGGGAACCGCCCGATTCATACCGCCACCGGTAGAGACAATCTGCCGGCCATACGCCTCTACGAAAAGGATGGTTTTCGGGCAGTCGGCGACGAAGAAGTCCCGCCAGGAATCTGGATCACCAGGTTGGTCAGGACTGCTTGAGGCGAACCGCCGACCAAGCCTCATCGAGAGTCGCAACGCTCATCAGTCGCCAGCCGTATTCGCCGATCAGTTCCCGAATCGAATCCCCGCTGATATTGGACCGGCTGCCTTGGGGGAAAGCAATCCAGATG
>JACMOZ010000265.1 GCA_014377785.1 Aeromicrobium sp. | reverse complement strand
GAGCACCGCAGGAAGGGACTGGCCACGGCACTGTGCATGGAGGTGTGTGCGCAGGTCGCAATCCGGGGAGGCATTGAGGTGTTCATCAACACCGCACCCAACGACGACTACCCGGCACCGCCAGCGACCTACCTGTCCGCCGGGTTCATCGTCAGAGACCGCGGCAGCTACTACGACCGTCCGACGCCAGCGAGTAGTTGAATCGTCCTCTATCGTGGCAACCGACTGTCTGCAACTTGGCTTCAGTGACCCGTACACCGTTCGGCTTACGGAACGCCCGATGAAGGGTCGGGCTATCGAGCGGGCCTCAGGTCACTCTTTCCGAACCCGCCTCGCGGCGGCAACGCGGCTTTGATCTGGTCCACGGAGAAAGGTAGTTTGGGTCGGAGTTCGGCCGGTAGGTCCGGAGTGGGTGGGGCGGCTTGGGAGACGCCTTCGGCCAACATTCGGGCCTGTGCTTTCGCAATCAGGGGCACTTTCATCGTCCACTCGGTCAGCTGGGCGACGATCCCGATAAACCAAACTGGTGACGGTACAACAGCAACGCGGCTACCGACAACTCGTGCAACCCGGTGGACTACTTCGCTCAGCATCAACTCCTCGCCGCCCGTGACGGCGACGGTGGATTTCGGAAGCTTGCCTTCGATCGACGCGACGAGCACATCGACCATCTCGCTCACGGGAATTGGACGAATCGACTTCTCCCGGAATCCCACTGTGGCAAAGAGCGGGATTGTCTGAACGGAGTGGCTCACGTGGTCGACGAGGTGATCACCGTGACCGTAGATCATTCCGGCTTTAAGAATCGTGTAGTCGAGACCCGAGTTGCGTATGAGTTCCTCGGCGGCCCATTTCGACTCGTGGTACGGCGAACCGCAATCCGGTCGAGCTCGCAAGAAGCTCAGCATCACGATTCGCGTGACTCCGGCCCGCCGTGCAGCCTCAATGACCGTGCGCGTGCCGTCGATGTGAACCTTTTGGTAGGTCTGCTTGCCGATCTCCCGATTGATGCCGGCGCAGTGCGCGACGACCTCACAGCCGTCGAATGCTTTCGTCAAGGCCTCAACGTCGTCGATGTCGACGCCTGTTCGGCGAGAGGCCATAACAATGTCAGCTGCGTCGAACCGCTCGGCGAGGTGGCGACCTACGAAGCCGGCGCCACCGGTGATTGCGATCTTCATTGTTGTGATCCCCTCAAGAAATCCTGCATATCCAGAAGCTAGTCCCTTGTTAGCTATTTAGCAATGATGCTAAGTTAATGCCATGCAAGACAACGTCAGTGAAATTTTCGAGGCGCTCGCACATCCGACGCGTCGCCAGATCCTCCAGGATCTGAAAGACGGCGAACTGGCTGCCGGAGAGATCGCATCCCGGTTCCATGTGTCCGGGCCGACCATTTCGAGGCACCTCGGCGTGCTGCGCGGTGCAGGCCTCGTAACCGAGCGAAGGGATGCCAACCGCATCATCTATTCGCTAGTCGGCGATCGACTCGCGTTGTCCGTCGGCGATTTCCTCTCAACCGTGTGCCCTGAGCAAATCGTGATGCGTGAGGTGCGAAAGCGATCGAACGCGTCGCCGCGCGGGAAGGTCACGGAGGCCACCGCATGAGTGGATTCAAGACGCTACGCGCTCAAGTTCGCCGTCGCCTTCTCATCAGCTACCGGGTGACCCCAGAAGTGGCACAGAGCCTCGTCCCCGACCAGTTTCGGCCGCAGATCATCGATGGGAGCGCTGTGGCCGGTGTGTGCATGATCGGTCTGCAATCGGTGCGCCCGGGATGGCTTCGCCCGCGAATTGGCTTCAGAACCGAGAACGTTGCCCACCGGATCGCGGTGGAGTGGGACGAAAACGGTGAGACCCGAGCGGGCGTCTACATTGTCGAGCGTCACAGCTCATCACTTGTTCCCGTCCTAGCCGGTGGCCGACTGTTCCCGGGCGTCCAAAAACGGGCACGGTTCGACCTCGACGAGACCGAGTCCCGATTCCGGGTGAACATGACCGCTCCCGGGACCCACGTTTCGGTGGACGTTCAGCTCGGCGGCCCATGGACGAGCACACTGTTCCCGACTGTTGAGGCCGCATCCGCTTTCCACGAGCAGGGCGCGGTGGGGTGGTCGCCGCGAAGAGACGGTACCGGCATCGAGCCCCTGGAACTCACATCAAAGGAATGGGCCGTCGAGCCTGGTCAGGTGATCAGCCTGAAGTCCTCCTACTTCGACGCGCTACCGGAAGGAGCTGCAACGCTCGACAGTGTGGTCGTTATGCGTGACCTTCCCTTCTTCTGGAATACGCCGCAAATCGAGCCAGACAATGCCACCCGGCAGATCCCCAGTTCGGCGAACGCCTAAATCGCAGCGAGCATTTCTGTCTCGTCCGTTGAAGGTTCCCTTGTGACACGAAGCCGGCGCGCTTAGCGAAGAGCTGGACTATCCCATGATCTGTCGCGTTGGCCGGCGGCTTGCGGACATCCGTTTAGAAACTGTCACACCAGGG
>JACMOZ010000264.1 GCA_014377785.1 Aeromicrobium sp. | reverse complement strand
TTCCGGGATGCGCGCGCCGGCTCGGTCATGGCACCGACCGCAGATGTGCTTTACGACTTCTACGGCAAGGCCCTCACCGGCCTTCCGCTGTTCTGAGTTTCGGATGTCGAAGCTCGTCGGAGCACCCCTGCTCATCGGAGCGGTCGCCTACACGCCGAACGTCGTTCCCATCTGGGAAGGTATCCGCGAGTACTTCGACGAACCCGCCACGGCAATGGATTTCGTGTTGTTCTCGAACTATGGCCGCTTGGTCGACGCACTGCAGGCGGAGATGATCGATATCGCCTGGAATACGAACCTCGCGTATGCGCGTTCAGTGCTGCAGGCCGATGGGCACGTGCGGGCGCTGGCCATGCGCGACACGGACGCCACCTTTTCGACGGTGTTCGTGGCGGCCGCGGGAAGCGGCTGGTCCGGGCCTGGCGACATCGCGACCCGGCGCCTGGCACTCGGGTCGGCGGACTCAGCGCATGCCGCGATCCTGCCGTTGCATTATCTGCGCGAAGCCGGGGTGGATGTCGATCACATGCAAATTCAACGCTTCAACAGTGACATCGGTAAACACGGTGACACCGGTCGCAGCGAGCTGGACGCGATCGACGCGGTGCTCGCCGGCGATGCTGATGTTGCCGCGATCGGCATCACAGTGTGGGAGAACATTGGCCGCGGTGACCTGATGCCCGGGATGCTCGAGCCGGTCTGGCAGACCGAGACCTACTCGCATTGCATGTTCACGGCACTCGACACCCTGCCCGAAGCGGTCTATGCACCGTGGGTGGCGAAGCTACTCGCCATGGACTGGGAGGTACCAGCGCACCGGCGCATCCTCGAACTGGAGGGACTCACCCAATGGGTCGAACCCCACCTCGAGGGCTACAACGGACTGTTTACGGCGATTGCGGAACAGGGCGTCGACTCCCGATGGTAGTCATGGCGCTGATGCGCACCGTAGAACAGATGGCCGAAGGCGATACGGCCGAGTTTGCGGTGGCGTCGGCAAGCGAACTGGACCTCGTACGCCGCTGGTGCGAAAAAACGGGAAACACCCTCGTCAGCACTCTGATGGTCGAACAGGACACCGGGCAGGTGACCGTGGGCCGCGGACGACCGCGCAACCCCGGCAGCATGATCCCCGCCGATCGGATGCCCGGGGCGAGGCTCTGGCTCTACACCAACTTCCACTGCAATCTGGCGTGCGACTATTGCTGCGTTGCCTCATCGCCGAAGACCGACCCGCGTCTGCTTGGCATCGACAACATCCAGGCACTCGTCACCGAAGCCGCCGACTGGGGCGTGCGCGAGCTGTATCTCACCGGCGGCGAACCGTTCCTGCTCCCCGACATCGACGTCATCGTGCGGGCCTGCGTCGACAGGCTGCCGACCACACTGCTGACCAACGGGATGCTGTTCCGCGGCCAGGGGCTTCGCAAACTTCAGGCGATGCCACGCCAAGGCTTCGCGCTGCAAATCAGTGTTGACTCGCCAACCCCCGAGGTACACGACTCGCACCGCGGCGCTGGGAGCTGGAAACGGGCACTTACCGGCATCAGGGTCGCACTCGACGAAGGATTCACCGTGCGCGTCGCCGCGACCATCTCAGCCCACGACGACCCGGCCCTCGATGAGCTGCACGCGCTATTCGACGGGCTCGGGATCCCGCGAGCCGACCAGGTTATCCGCCCCATCGCGCACCAGGGGGTCGCGGAGGAAGGGGTGGCTTTTACGCGGGAATCGCTGATCCCCGAGGTGACCGTGACGGCGGACGGTATCTACTGGCATCCCGTCGCCGCCCTTGACGAGAACGCGCTCGTGAGTCGCCAGATACTGCCCCTTGCCCCCGCGCTCGACCGGGTCAGCGAACTTTTCACCCAACAGTGGTCGTCAGTAACGGCCACCACCTCGATGTTCGCCTGTGCCTGAAACGAAACGGGAACGCCATGACTACGACCACCCGAACAACCAGAGCGTCAGTCGTCAACCAGATCGAGACCGGGCGTCCCACTCGTGCGGTGCTCGCCGCTGTGCGGATCGCAGTGGGACTGATGTGGCTGCAGAACGTGAACTGGAAACGACCGCCCGACTTCGGGCAAGCCGCGCACAACGGCCTGTACCAGTACACCGCTGACGCGGTGAAGCATCCGGTGCTCGGAGCTTTCAGCTGGCTGGTACAGAATGTTATCTTCCCCAACTTCGTGCTCTTCGGCTGGGGAGTGCTGATAGCGGAATTCTGCCTCGGCGCGTTCCTGCTCGTCGGATTGTTGACACGCTTCTGGGCGACCATCGGCATCCTCCAGACCATCGCCATCACCCTCTCGGTGCTGAACACCCCCGGAGAGTGGCAGTGGAGCTACTACCTGATGTTCGCAGCGCAATTCGTCATTCTGGGAACCGCCGCCGGGCGGATCGCCGGTGTCGATGGAGTGCTGAGACCCCGGTGGTCGCTCGGCTCAGGTCGACCGGCTCGGATTGCGATGGTTCTCTCATGAGCGCCACCACACCTACCGGTAGTACAGCTTCCCCATCAGCGGTCTGGCGCACCCGGGGCCTGATAGTCGCCGGTTTCACCGCGCTCAGCTCGCTGTTCTCGCTGCTTCACTACACGCCGCTACAGTTCGTCTCAGTCAACCTGGTGCAAGCACTCGTTCTGGTCGTACTCGGTGCCCTCGCCGCGATCGGCTGTGCATTTCGGATGCCCGCGCTCCTTCTTGCATCCGGCGCGATCCTCAACGTCGTCGGGCTGGTGCGCCTCGTCACCTACACTGCGACTATCGGCATCATCTCAGGCTCGGTCAACGCTGCCGCCCTAATGATCGGACTCGGCACCGCCCTCATCTCGATATGGATCACCTCGCGGCCGATGCCAAAGCATGGTCGATGACACCGAGGTTGATTGGCCGGGTCCAACATGCCCATCGTCAAGACCACCAGCGCACTCCGCACCTTAAACGGTGCGAGCCACGGATTACCCCTAGGAAGCACTTTGCGTTGGGTGGGCAGGCCACAAACAACCCTCTATAGGGTTGCCACTCGACGCAGCATCAGTATGCTCAGAAG
>JACMOZ010000263.1 GCA_014377785.1 Aeromicrobium sp. | reverse complement strand
GACGTTCCGCAGCAGACACCATTTTCAGCGATAAAAATCGCCGGCCTAGCGCGATCTTCGCCGTGAATGATTTCGCAGCAATCGGTGCAATGGGTGCGGCAAACTCTCACGGACTACTCGTGGGTCGGGATCTCGCGATCGTTGGTTTCAACGACACCTCACTGGCCGCGCAATTGCCAATCGCGCTTTCGTCGGTGAGGTCACCGATGATGGATATCGGACGTCTTGCCGTGAAGCTCCTGCTCGGGGTTCTCAACGGCGAAACCGTAAAGCCGGTGAAACTCGCGCCCATTCTGTGCGTGCGGGAAAGCAGTTCACACGATTGGATTTCCGAATAAGTGTCAGTGGGTGGTGTCTTTATGATCCCTCCTAGGAGGCCTCATCATTGGCCCGATTGTCTTGCAGGACCAACGACCATCCGCATACACCGGTGAGGAGTCAGAGACGGACAGTCGTGTTCTTTGCCAGCACTTCGTGGCCGCTGGCTGCGCAGAATCCGGTTATTTGTCAGTTCAGGAGTGATTAGACCCGGTCAGCTGCGGTGTGGGTCCCGGCAATGGCGAGGATGGATGCGCCGCGGAGCGCGGGCTTTCGCTGATAGGCGTCGTCGCCGAGAACAGTCAGTATCGCCGCCGCGATCTCCCAAAGGTGCCGAAACGTCGGAGGTCGGCGCACGCGATATCAGGGCCAAGGTCGATCGATGCGTTCGCCGACGCGACGAGGGGGTGCCGGTGCATCCGGCTCGATCCCCGCCACGCGGGCATGAGAGCGTCTCGTCACCACAGTCCTACCGGCGGAGTGTGACCTCTGCAGACCTACGCGAGCTGTCAATGATCGCGATCGACCTCACCTAGGCGGGACGGATTTCCGCCGGCATCAGCACAGGTCTGGTGCGCCCATTGGTCGGCGTGGAGAGTGCCCGCGACGTCAGCGCGCTCCTGCTCCAGCCTCTGGATACTGCGCAGGCGGTTGAGGAGCGGCATCACCTGCCGATGCTGCCTTCCGTTGCCGGCGATGATTCAGATTGGTTGCCATGCAACAGTGCGACTTCCCGCGTAAGCGGGTGTAATAATCAATCCCCGCAAAAGGTTCGGGAGCACTATGTGAACGGCTCCGTCCATGCCACCCGAACAACATTGAGGAAGAAATATGAGCGTCACCGACGAACTTCTGAAAAACAATGAAAGCTATGCGGCACTGTTCTCCGGTCCGCTGCCGCTGCCGCCAAGTAAGCACATAGCGGTTGTCGCCTGCATGGACGCGCGTATCGACGTCTACCGCGTCCTGGGACTCGGCGAGGGTGAATCGCACGTCATCCGCAACGCTGGCGGTGTGATCACCGAGGACGAGATCCGCTCACTGGCGATTAGCCAGCGACTGCTGGGAACCAAGGAAATTATCCTCATCCACCACACCGACTGCGGGATGCTGACCTTCACCGACGACGCATTCAAACAGTCGATCCAGGACGAGACGGGCCTCCGACCCGCCTGGGCCGCCGAGGCATTCCCGGATGAAGCGGCCGACGTCGCGCAGTCGATCGCGCGAATCAACGCCAGCCCATTCATCCCGATCAAAGACTCGGTGCGCGGATTCGTCTTCGACGTGGCGACCGGCAAACTCAACGAGATCTTCGCATAGCAAAGACGCTCACACCCCTCGGATGACGGGCTCGGGTCACCAAGTTCGGCTCCGGCCATCATCGGGTCCCGGCTGTGCCGCGGCGCGTCCGGTTGCCGGCGCGGGGCGAAGCGGTTCATCGCCGAAATCCTCGCCACCGTCCGCCGACTGCGATCAGCAACCGCGACGGGACCGGTCCTGTGGCGTGCCGATAGAGCTTTTTACGGTCACGCGGTCGTCGCAGCTGCACACCTCGCCGGAGCCGCTGTATCGATCACCGAACGAATGGACCCAGCGGTCAAAGGCGCCATAGGCTAGCTGGCCGACGATGCGTGGACGATGCGTGGACGATGATCGAATACACCAACGCCACCCTCGATGAGAAAACCAGGATCTGGACCCCCGTCGCCGAAGTGGCCGAGATCCCCTCCACCGTGTTCGCCTGGATGATGGACGGATGCTGGTGGCTGAAATTCACGTTCACCAACCGGCTCGAGAAATCCAGATAACTGCGGCCGATGTAACCTCACACCCGCGAGTCCGGCCCGCCGGATCACGAGCGGCTACCAAGCGCCCTGCGCGGACCACGAGTGGAACACGAAGGCTCGGTCGAGTTCGACCGTAGGCTGGTCGAGCCCCAGCGCTGCGGAGACTTGAACGGCGCGGTCATTCACGAATATCAGGTTCCTTCCTGTTACCGGTAGCTCGCCGGGGCGGAAGTGAAACCGCGGTTCCACAGGATGAGAGTTTCGGGCGATGAGAGTTTTGGGCGGTTAGAGTTCCGGGCGGACGATCGACCGCGGGGTGAGATCCAGGCTTCGGGTGTGCAGGGCAATTTCCTCGAGGGTGGCTACCCAGACTCCCTTGGTTGCCATGACGTCAGCCATGAGTTCGCCCAGGTGCTTGGCTCTTCCCGGACGGCCCGAAAGGAAGGGATGATTCGTGAGCACCCAGCATCCGCCCTGCTCATGGAGCCCCTCGAACTCGCTGGTCCAGAGTTCCCGTGCCTTGGCGGGCGTCTCGATCAGTCCGCTGCCAGAAATGTCGGGCAGGAAGCAATACTGTTCCCAATCGTCCAGCGCCCACTGAATGGGGATCTCGACGATCGACCTGTCGG
>JACMOZ010000262.1 GCA_014377785.1 Aeromicrobium sp. | reverse complement strand
GGGCAGCCGATGCTGCTCCAGCGCGGCGAGCAGGTCGTCGTGACGCAGACCCTGGGCGGTAGTGTCACCGTTCAAACCCAGATGGGATACCTCGTCCGGATCAGTGCCGAGGACTCCGCCGCGCTCGGACTGAGCGGGGATGGCGCCGAAGCAATCTCTGGGGGCGAAGGCCCGTTTGAACTGGATCAGGTGATCGCCCAGCTCAAGAACGTCTTTGGCCCGGAAATTCCCATCAATGTCGTGGACCTGGGGCTGATTTACCTCTGCGAGGCCGAACCGCTCGCCGATGGCACCCACCGGGTCGAGATCAAGATGTCCATGACGGCCCCGGGTTGCGGCATGGGCGACGTCCTTAAAGAAGACGCACGCGCTGCGGCCCAATCGGTTCCCGGCGTTAGCGACGTCGACGTCGAGCTGGTCTGGGACCCACCGTGGGGCCAGGACCGGATGTCGGCGGCCGCCCGGCTCCAACTCGGAATGTTCTGATTTGGCTGGGATTGCGTCCCACCAGCCTCCAGGATTTGGCCGATAAAGCACCTCAAAACGGCAAAAATTACCCATAACAAGTGCCTCAGCGGCCAAATCTCGGGGAGGGTGCGTTGCTTATGCGGAGGCACAGGACTCGGAGGGGCGGGTCGAGCCTAAGGTAGGGGAATGGCGAAGCAGATAGCGATCATCGGCGCGGGCGTGATGGGCGAGACCCTCTTGGCTGCGGTGCTCAAGTCCGGGCACAGCACCGACACCGTTGTGATCACCGAAAAGCGTGAGGAGCGCGCCACGGAGTTGCATGAAAAGTATGGTGTCAGGGTGCTCGAAAATGTCGAGGCCGCCGCCACTGCCGACATCCTCCTGCTCGTGGTCAAACCTCAGGACATGGTCGCCGTTCTTGCCGAAGTCGGCCCCGTTGTCAGGCCCGGCTCGACGGTGATGTCGCCCGCGGCCGGCATCAGCATCGCGGCGGTCGAGGCCGCCGTCGCAGATGGCGTCGCCGTCATCCGTGCCATGCCAAACACTCCTGCTCTTGTCGACGAGGGAATGTTCGGATTGTCCGCGGGCAAGGACTGCGATGGCGAGCAGCTGAATGCCGCGCGGGAGTTGCTCGAATCCAGCGGCAAGGTGGTGGTGCTCGACGAGGAGCATCAGAACGCCCTGACCGGTGTGTCCGGCTCCGGCCCGGCCTACGTCTTCTATCTTGCCGAGGCGATGATCGCCGGAGGTGTCTCCGCCGGACTCGACGAAGACACGGCCAGAACCCTCACGATCCAGACCATCGTCGGATCGGCAAAACTCCTCGACAGCTCGCCGGAAGGTCCCGAGGTATTGCGCCAACGCGTGACATCGCCGAACGGCACGACCGCCGCCGCCATCGCGACTTTCGACGAACGCGGCGTCAAGGATTCTGTCGTGGCCGGCGTTCTGGCAGCCGCCAGCCGCTCAGCCGAATTGTCGCAATGACCGAATTGTCGCAATGATGAAGGGGGTGACCAACATGTCGCTGCGTCCTTGCGTGGTCTTCGATAAGCACCTCATCGACTACAACTTCGGCGTCAGTCATCCGATGGCACCGGTCCGTATCGATTTGACGATGGCGCTCGCCGACGAACTCGGAGTCATCGAGGAAGTCGATGTGGTCGGTGCGGCGCCCGCTGATGACGATCTGTTGGCGCTAGTCCATACCCCTGCCTACATCGAGGGCGTCCGCAAACTCAGTGATCACCCCGTCTATGACAGTCCCCGTCTTGGGCTCGGCACCGAAGACAATCCGGTGTTCGCTCATATGCACGAAGCAAGCGCCCTCATCGCCGGTGCCAGCGTCGAGGCAGCCCGTCGTGTATGGACCGGTCAGGCGCCACGCGCCATCAACATCAGCGGCGGATTGCACCACGCGATGCCCGCCAACGCGAGTGGCTTCTGCATCTACAACGATGTCGCACTTGCCATCCAGTGGCTTCTCGACAATGGCGCCCAGAAGATTGCGTATGTCGACGTAGACGCGCACCACGGTGATGGCGTGCAGACGATGTTTTACAACGATCCGCGCGTATTGACAATTTCGATCCACGAGGGCCCGCAAACCCTCTTTCCCGGAACGGGCTTCGCCACCGAGACCGGAGGAGAGGGCGCGAAGGGGACGGCCGCCAACATTGCCTTGCCGCCGGGAACCTCGGATGCGGGTTGGTTGCGCGCCTTCCACGCGGTCATACCGCCGCTGGTCCGCGAGTTTGCGCCCGACATCCTGGTGACTCAGCAAGGTTGCGATTCGCACATGGACGATCCACTGACCAACCTCATGCTCAGCATCGACGGTCAGCGAGCGTCATACCTCGCGCTCAAGGATCTGGCGGACGAAGTCTGCGACGGTAAATGGGTCGCGACCGGCGGCGGTGGTTACGCCGTCATGGACGTCGTCCCGCGCGCGTGGGCCCATTTGCTGGCGATCGTGGCGGGAAAGCCCATCGATCCGGCCTCCTTGACCCCCGAACGCTGGCGTGCACGGGTAGCCGAACTCCGCGGCATGCCCGCCCCGTTGCGGATGACCGATGGGCGCCACGTCAACTATCGGGCCTGGGAACTCGGCTACGACCCGGCAAGCTGGCTCGACCGATCGATCATGGCGAGCCGGACCTCGACGTTCCCGCTCAACGGCCTGGATCCGCAGCCTTAACCCGTCCAAGTGGGGCGGTCTCCACAGTTTTGGTGAATTTTCGTAACAACTACCACTGTTGACCCGTCAGGCACTAGTCTCAATCGCAAGCACGCGCGCGTTTTCTCCGGTGGGGAAGCCGGAGAGCGCGCGTGCCCCGAGCAGCTAGGAAAGCACGATGCCAAGCAGTCTGAGATTCCTCACCGTCGCCGAGGTCGCGACCCAGATGCGTGTGTCCAAAATGACCGTTTATCGCCTCATCCACAGCGGCGAACTCGAAGCAGTCCGGGTGGGCCGCTCCTTTCGCGTGCACGAGCACGTAGTCGAGGCCTACCTCAGCAAGTCCTTCTTCGAGGCCGGCTGATTCCGGCTCCCCTTGAGTTCAAGGGCGGTTGAGCCACGGGCCAACACGCCCCGTACGCTGGCAGAAACGTTTTTCAAGTTCTTTTAGAGGGTGAGCCGTGGGTTCTGTCATTAAGAAGCGTCGCAAGCGGATGTCGAAGAAGAAGCACCGCAAGATGCTCAAGCGCACACGAGTGCAGCGTCGCCGTCTGGGCAAGTAGTCCATGGGTCGGGTCGTCCTTGTCACCGGGCTTTCGCGCGACCTCGCGTCGCGTTTTGCCCGCCTGTTGGCAGACTTGGGCGACACGGCCGGCATTGATAAAGTCGTCGGAATCGATGTCGTGCCGCCCGAAGGTGACCTGGGTGGCGTGAAGTATGTGCGTGCCGACATCCGCACGCCGGTCGTGGCCAAGGTCATGGCCGTTGAAGAGGTCGACACTGTTGTGCATCTGGGCTTCGGCCCGGCGCAGCATGGCCGGGGTGCCAGCGCCAAGGAAATCAACGTCATCGGCACTATGCAATTGCTCGCCGCGTGCCAGCGTTCAGCGCAAGTCCAGAAATTCATCCTCGGTTCGTCGACAGCCGTCTACGGCACGTCGCCGCGAGATCCCGCGATGTTCACCGAGTCGTCGTCGGCCAAGGGCGGCGTCAAAACGGGATTCCCCAAAGACGTCGTCGAGGCCGAGGCATACGTCCGCGGTTTTGCCCGTCGTCGGCCGGACATCCTCATTACGACGTTGCGGTCAGCGCAGATTCTCCACCCGGATGTCGAATCGCCTTTTGCGTCCTACTTCGAGAATCCGGTTCTGCCGGCCGCGATCGGCTTTGATCCACGACTGCAATTCCTGCATCTGGACGATGCGCTCAACATCATGCGCGAGGCGGTCATCAAAGACCGTCCCGGCACGTTCAATGTGGCCGGCGACGGGGTCATCTTGCTGAGTCAGGCGGCGCGGCGGCTCGGTCGTCCCGTGCTGCCGCTTCCACCGTTCGGATTCGGCGCTGCCGCCCGCCGCATCGTCAGGGTGATGGGCTCGGACATCTCGCCCGATCTGCATCGCCTGCTGACCTTTGGGCGCGTCGTGGACACGGCCGCTCTCCGTGACATCTTTGGCTACCGGTTGACCCGCACGACCGAGGAAACCATCGATGATTACCGTCGCAGCACGAAACCCGGCATCTTGGCCGGCATTGGAGGCCGGCGATGAGTGACGACGACCTGCGAAACAAGTCCTTCCCGATCGGCACGCGCGGGAAGGCCGGTCGCGGCAATACGAAGGGCACACCGTCTTCGGCTGCGCGGTCGCTTGCGCCTCGCGCAAAGTCAAAGGTTCCTTCGCGAGCCGGAGTGACCTCCGCTGTTACCAAACCTGTCATCAGGAAGGCTCGGGCTGCCAAGGCCGGGGCCGACAATGGGTCAACGGCGGCGTCGAAGCCTGCGACCAGAAAGGCCACCGCCAAGCAAAAGCCCTCGCCGAAGACTATGCCTCCGCATTTGCGGGCCGTCACGGACGAGGAAGCCGCCGCTGTCGCCGCAGCCGCAGCCGCCAAACGCACCCGTACAGCGAGCGCTGCACCTATGGCCGCCGGTATCCCCATGGACGAAATTGTCGTCGCCCTCGTTGGTGCTGCTCAGCGCATCCTGGGAGCCGACTGGGAAAAGCGCATCGCCGGAATCCTTGCCGGCATCCGCAAACGTATTGCCGGCGACTACGAAGTCGACGCTTTCGGCTTCGATTCCCAAATCACCGAGATCCTCACCGCTGCCATCGAGCCGATTGCCGAAAAGTGGTTCCGACTCGAAGTACGCGGAGTCGAGAACATCCCGACCGAAGGAGGCGCCCTACTGGTGGCCAACCACTCGGGAACGGTGCCGATCGACGGTCTGATCACCGGCTATGCGATCAAAAAATACTCGGGACGTGATTTGCGTCCGCTCGGCGCGGACCTCGTGTTCTCGCTGCCGTTCGTCGGTCAGATCGCCCGCAAAGTCGGCGCGACTCTCGCTTGTGCCGAAGACGCCGAACGATTGCTCACGACGGGCGAAATCGCAGGTGTCTGGCCCGAGGGCTTCAAGGGCATCGGCAAGCCCTTCGCCGAGCGTTACAAACTTCAACGTTTCGGCCGCGGTGGGTTCGTGTCGTCGGCCATGCGCGCTCAAGTGCCGATTGTGCCCGTATCGATTGTCGGTGCCGAAGAGATCTACCCGCTGGTCGGCAACGTGCCGTCTCTTGCGCGGCTTCTGGGCATCCCCTATTTGCCGATCACGCCGTTCTTCCCGCTTCTCGGTCCGCTGGGACTTATCCCGCTGCCGAGCAAGTGGATCATCGAGTTCGGTGAACCGATCCGCACCGATGCTTATCCGCCGGAAGCCGCTGACGATCCGATGCTGTTGTTCAACGTGACAGATCAGGTGCGGGAGACGATCCAGCAGACGCTCTACAAGTTATTGGTCGACCGCGGCAACGCGTTTTTCTGATCGGTCAGCGACGCCGACGAAAGCCCTGAAATATCCTCCAGCGCAGGGATCGTTGGGGGCCTCTGTCCAGAGCGTCGCGTCAATTGCCGAGCAAACCACCGAGAAGACCGGGAACGACGAGGCCATTGTCGTCGTCGCCGCCGACCAATTCACCCACCAGAGGTTTCGTCGGGTCACCGGTGTTCGTCGTGGCAGTCGGAACTGTGGGTACAGCCGGAACTGTGGGTAGCTGGACGGAGGGCAATTTGGGCTGTGCGAAGGTTGGCGTGCCCGTCCCGTTGGTTGCCGATGTTGGCTTCTGCCCCTTCTTGGCCACAGTTGGCTCCGCGCCGGTGCGCTTGCTGCCCGCCGCCTTGCCGAATGACACGGCGGACTGGGCTAGTGATGTCAGCTCGGCCTTCGAGCAGGCGCTGCACAACGTGGACGCTTGTGAGGCAAGTTCAGTGACAGTCGAGGCCGCGGTTTTATAAGCGACAGACGTATTGGGGGAGATGTTGCCGGACAAGTTCGAGAGAATTGCGCTCGATGCGGTGGCGAAGCTGTTGACCTTGTCGATGGAGGTGTTGTCGCCACCGCTGGTGTAGTCGGAGAACAATGATTGCGATCCCGACGATGCGGTATCGGCGAAATCGGAAAGCGACTGGACGACGAGATCGTCGTTGCGGGCATCGCCCTCACTTGCGAGCGTCTGGGCTTCGGCAAGACGCTCGGTTGCC
>JACMOZ010000261.1 GCA_014377785.1 Aeromicrobium sp. | reverse complement strand
TGGATTGTTCTGGTCGAGCAGCAACATGACCGCCAGCGCAGCGTCGGCCGCCCGTTTGCCGCGTGCGATCTCATCCCTCATGAGCCGAAGTTGATTGAGTTCATCTTCGGCGTAACGGCGATGGCCCCCTGAGCTTCTCGAGGTGACGGGTACTCCGTACCGCCGCTCCCACGAACGCAACGTCGGTGCGGGTATGCCGAGCAACTCGCTCACCTGCTTGATCGCCGGGCCGTGTTCTACCGGCGAAGCGTTCCGCGCAACCCTGATCATCTTTGCCTGTCTTTGAGAGGCACTCGAGCCGAGCCCCGCCTCTACCTTGACACATCGCGCATTTAAATGCATAAGTTTTGGAAACTTACCTGCGAAACGCCCAGACCACCGCGATCCGAGCGCGCGTAGGATGACGTTGCTTCGACCGCACTTCAGCTTTGTGGTCACATCAGAAACGGCCCTCGTCCCCGTCTCGTAATCCACCAGCCAGGATTCAGCACGACAGGGCGGTCACGCGCCGAAACCCGGCGGCGCGCAACTAACCGACTCCGGGAACAAACAGCGAGACATCGGTCCATCGGGATCCCGCACACCCGAATGCATAAGTTTTAGCCTTTCGCCAACGCGCTCATTGCGCCAGTATGGGAGATGACCGGACACGACAGGGGAATTTCGATGGTGACAATGTTGACGGCTGCACACTGGACACCAGCTCCAGAAACTGCGCGGCGTCCAGCACTTAAGAGTCTGCGCCGTGCGCTTTGGCCGGCGAAGGAGCCTCAGCCCAATGTCGCACCGACGTATGACCAATTCGGCCATTCCCTCTACCTGCTCGCCTGCGTCCTCACCGACGATACGAAACTTGCAGAACAGCTGGTCGTCCAGACGATCCTCGAGCATCAATCCGGCCCATCTACTTTACGCGAGCTCTCCGCCGGAATTCACGTTGCCTGGCTGGCGGGGGGTCAACCACCGCTGTGGGCCGAGTCATCCCCGTTAGCGGAAACCTCATCAGGCGTGCTGGCTCTTCACGACATCTACCGATTAGCTGCCGACCAGAGAGCTGCGCTGGGACTGTGCAAGTACGGCGGTCATACCCATCGGCAAGCGGCCGACCTACTTGACGTTGCGCCCGAGCAGGTCGCCCGACTTCTGTGCGACGCGTTGCGCATTCTCGCAACCTCAAGCTTCAAACCCTCACCAGCTGCGTAGCAGCGCGAAGAAGCAAGTGGCCGGCCGAGGATTACCAACTACTGCAGATCCGGCGGCAAGTCCACGTAATTCAGACGTGCAGCCGATTCCTGAAAGCTCACAAGTTCCGACTGGCATCGCCCGCACCGGGCCAAACGAGCCTTAAAGCGGGCGCGCTCGAGTTCATCGAGCGCTGCCAAGGTGTAGGCCCCCAAGAGATCGTGAAGATCGGCCGGCACTTGAACGCGCCTTCACTACTGTCAAAACACACGTGCCGACCCTCCGTGCTGATCATTCAACCCTCAGTAAGCGTGATAACGCCTCACCTGTGGTTCGTTGCGGCTGCCCGGATCGATTGGCCGCGACGTGGACATCTGGCAAATGCGCCTCGAGGCACAGACCGTTCCGGACGTAACCGGCTTGGTCGGCCAGCCGGGACGAGATCGCTCGTTGGCTGCGGGTGGTCCCTTTACCGAGGGCGGACGGGCTGGACAGAGAAACGGCGACACAGCCTGCGCCCAACCGCCCGTGGTCGGACCCACCGGGTTTATGGTGTCGCCCCGTCCGGCTGTAGCGAAACGGAGTCCCGGCTTGATGCCAGGATTTCCGTGGCGTTCCCGGCTCATCAGATGGGACGTACCGTCAGACCGGCCATCACCATCGGTCGACGCCAGGGAAGCTGCCCTCCGACACGTCCTCGCACAGTTCACCCACAGGCATCCCCCTGATCGCCGGCGGCCTCAGCCTCAGGCAAACTTCTCGCCGTTCTTGGCCTTGTCGAGCAACAACGCCGGCGGTTCGAAACGGCCACCATAGGCGGCGGCCAGTTCCTGTGCACGCTCGGTGAAGGCCTCGACGCCAATACGCCCGTCGGGGGCTTCATAGCCGTTGATGTATTGCAACGCTCCACCGAGGAGGGGAGGGAAGCCGATGCCGAAGATCGACCCGATGTTGGCGTCGGCGACCGTACGGAGCACGTTCTCTTCGAGGCAGCGCACCGTGTCGAGCGACATAACGAACACGAGACGGTCCTTGAGGTCCTGGAACGCAGGCTGTTCGGCAGCGACCGGGAACTTCTCGGCCAGTCCACTCCACAGGCCCGTACGCTTGCCGGCCTCGTCGTATTCGTAGAAACCCTTGCCGACGAGCTTGCTCGAACGACCGAGCTCGATCATTGTGTCGATGACGCCTTCGGCCGGCGACGGGACCCAGGTCCCCCCGTCGGCTTCGACGGCCGACTGCGAAGCGACACGGATCTTCTTCATCAACTCAAGGTTGAGCTCATCGGAGATCTGCAGAGTGCCGGTCGGATAACCGGACTGAGTGGCGGCGCGTTCGAGCGCCATCGGGTTGACGCCTTCGGCCAGCATCGACAGGCCCTCATTGATGTATTGACCGATCACGCGACTGGTGAAGAAGCCACGGCTGTCGTTGACGACGATCGGGGTCTTCTTGATCGCCTGGACGTAGTCGAGCGCATGAGCGATCGTCTCGTCATTCGTCTTGGCGCCGGCGATGATCTCCACCAGCGGCATCTTGTCGACCGGCGAAAAGAAGTGAATACCGATGAAGTCCTCGGGGCGCGTCACGCCCTCGGCAAGACCCGTGATGGGAAGCGTCGAGGTGTTGGAACCGAGCAGCGCGTCGGCGTTGACGACCGGCTCGAGTTCCTTGAAGACCGAATGCTTGAGTTCGACCGATTCGAAGACGGCTTCGACCACGAGATCGCAACCCGCCAGATCGGCGTAGTCGGCAGTCGGCGTGATGAGTGCGAGGAACGCGTCCTTCTTCTCTTGAGTGATCCGGCCCTTTTCGAACTGCTTGTCGAGGAGCTTGGCGCTGTAGGCCTTGCCCTTTTCGGCGGCTTCGAGGCTGACGTCCTTGAGGACGACCTCGATGCCGGCCTTCGCCGAGACATAGGCGATGCCGGCGCCCATCATGCCGGCACCGAGGACAGCAACCTTGGTGAACTTCTTCCGCTCGATGCCGGCAGGACGTGAACCGCCCGCATTGATGGCACCGAGGTCGAAGAAGAACGCCTGCGTCATGTTCTTGAACTGCTGACCGACTATGAGTTCGACCAGGTAGCGCGACTCGATGCGGCTGGCAGTGTCGAAATCGACCTGCGCGCCCTCAACGGCGGCGCTCATGATGTTCTTCGGTGCCAGGTAGCCCGCGCCCTTGATCTGCTTGCGCAGGTTGGACGGGAAGGCAGGCAGGAACGCAGCAAGCTTGGGGCTGGATGGGGTGCCGCCGGGGATGCGGTATCCCTTGCGGTCCCACGGCTGGCTCGCCGCTTCCGCATTACCGGCGTTCGCTTCGATCCAGGCCTTCGCTGCAGGAAGCAACTCGGCTCGAGTCGCGACGACCTCGTCGACGAGGCCCTTTTCCTTGGCCTGCCCGGGCTTCATCCGAGGCCCCTGCAGGAGCACGTTCATCAACGCGTCCTGGATGCCGAACATGCGGACCGTACGGGTCACACCGCCGCCTCCGGGCAGGAGGCCGAGGGTGACTTCGGGCAGGCCGATCTCATAGCCGCCATCGACCGCGATGCGGTGATGACAAGCGAGGCCGATCTCGAGGCCGCCGCCAAGGGCAGCCCCATTGATGGCCGCGACGACGGGCTTGCCGATCGTCTCCAGTTTGCGCAGCGTGGCCTTCATGGCTTCGATGTTCGTGAAGATGTCCTGAGCATCGTCGGGCTTGGCCTGCGTCATGAGCTTAAGGTCGCCACCGGCGAAGAAGGTCTTCTTCGCCGACGAAACGATGACGCCCTTGACGCTGTCGGGGTTGTCCCTGACCTCGTCGGCGAGACGGTCGACGGCCTTTTGCATACCCTCGCTATACGCCTGGTTCATCGTGTTGGCGCTCTGGTTGGGGTCGTCAAGGATCAGGTTGACGATGCCATCGGCCACTTCATAGCGGACGGCATCGGTGGTGCTGGTCGGGGTTCTATCGCTCATTGGAAGTCCTAGTCCGTTTCAGATTCGTTCGACGATGGTCGCGATGCCCATGCCGCCGCCGACGCACAGCGTGGCGAGGCCATAACGCAAGTCGCGGCGTTCGAGCTCGTCGATGAGGGTGCCAAGAATCATCGCTCCGGTCGCGCCGAGGGGGTGGCCCATAGCGATGGCGCCGCCATTGACGTTGGTGCGCTCATGGGGGAAGTCAAGATCCTTCATGAGGCGCATAGCCACTGCCGCGAACGCTTCGTTGATTTCGAGCAAGTCGATGTCGGCGACAGTGAGGCCAGCCTTGTCGAGAGCCTTGAAACACGCGGGGGCCGGACCGGTCAGCATGATCGTGGAATCGGCACCCGACACGGCAGCGGAGACGATGCGCGCACGCGGCGTCAGTCCATGACGTTTGCCGGCCGCTTCGCTGCCGATCGCGACGAGCGATGCGCCGTCGACAATGCCCGAGGAGTTGCCGGCGTGGTGGACATGGTTGATGCGTTCGACTTCGTAGTACTTCTCGAGTGCGACCGAGTCGAAGCCACCGAAGTTTCCGATCTGCTCAAACGATGCGGGCAGTTTGGCCAGGCTTTCAGCCGTCGTGCCTTCGCGCACGAACTCATCGTGATCGAGGATTGTCAGACCGTTTCCGTCCTTGACCGGGACGATCGACTTGGCAAAGTGGCCGTTGGCTATCGCTTTGGCGGCTCGCGCCTGCGATTCGGCGGCGAACGTGTCGACGTCCGTACGGCTGTAGCCCTCGATCGTGGCGATCAGGTCGGCACCGATGCCCTGAGGCACGAAAGAGGTGTCGAAAGCAGTGCGCGGGTCCATCGCCCAGGCGCCACCGTCGGAGGCCATCGGGACTCGGCTCATGGATTCGACGCCACCGGCGAGGATCAGGTCTTCCCAGCCGGAGCGGATGCGGCTCGCGGCCTGGTTGACGGCGTCAAGGCCCGAAGCACAGAAGCGGTTGATCTGGACACCGGCAACGGTGTCGGGAAGACCGGCCGCAAGCGCAGCCGTCTTGGCGATGTCCGAACCCTGGTCGCCGACCGGCGACACGACGCCGAGGACGACATCGTCGATGCCGTTGGGATCGAGAGTTGGGTTGCGTTTCTGGATCTCTTCGATCAATCCGGTCATCAGGGTGATGGGCTTCACCTCGTGGAGTGAACCGGTCTTCTTGCCCCGTCCGCGCGGAGTGCGGATGGCGTCGTAAACGAAAGCCTCGGTCATTGCAGTAGTCCTCAAAGATTGGGAGTGGAACCAACAGATCGATTGTGACACTAGTACTGTCACAATAGTAGGTTGGGGCATGTGGCACTTGTCACTCACAATAACCCGATGCCTTACGTGTCAGGGTGAAGAGGTTCGGCAATATGAAGGCAGCACCGGCAGAGACGATGAGCGTCGAGCAATTGGCTTCGCGCGTGGGCATGACCGTCCGCACCGTGCGGTTCTATGCCGGTCGCGGACTCATCCCCGCACCCCGGCGCGAAGGCCGGAACGGTTATTACGGTCAGGACCACATCGCCCGGCTCGAACTCGTCCGCGAACTGCAGGCCCACGGGTTCACGCTGTCGGCGATCGAGGGTTATCTCGAGCGCATCCCCGTCGACGCGACTCCCGAAGACGTCGCCTTGCACCGCACTCTCCTCGCGCCGTGGATGCACGATTTGCCCGAAACCATCGATCGTGCGGAGCTCGACACACGCTCGGGCCGCAAACTCAGCGACGACGATGTCGAACTGCTCGTCGCGATCGGCGTCGTCGAACCGACTCCAGTCGATGACATGTTCAAGGTGGCGTCGGCCCATCTGGCTGTCGGCATCCAATTGCTCGATCTCGGCCTGCCCAAGGCCGCCGCCCTCGCGGCGCAAAAGATCTTCACCGAACACGGCCGTGCCGTCGCCAACGAGATCACCTCCGTCTTCCGCGAACAGGTATGGCCGCATCTGCGTGACTCGAACCAGCCGCCCGAAGTCATCCAGGCAATGGTCGAACGCTTCAAACCGCTGTCGATCCAGGCTCTCGTGACGTCATTCGAAATAGCGGTCGACGAGGCCAAACGCGAAACGGTTCGCCGGCGGAAGTAGTCCGACAATCTCCCTACTCAGCCCCCGGCGGCGAGGATGGCATCGGCAGCGCGGACAAGGGCAAGATGGGAGAAGGCCTGCGGTGTATTGCCGGCCTGACGCGCACCTTTGACGTCGTATTCCTCCGACAACAGCCCCACGTCATTGGCGAATCCGACGAGCCGTTCCATGAGCGCCTTCGCCTCGTCAAGCCTTCCGGAGTTCGCGTATTGCGCCACGAGCCAAAAAGAGCAGGCGAGGAAGGCGTTCTCGCCCGGTTCCAGGCCATCGCCGGAGGATTCCGTCCGATAGCGCATCAGGAGGCCGTCTTCGAGCAGATCCTCCTCGATCGCCGCGACAGTCCCAAGCATGCGCGGATCACTCGGCTCACAAAAGCCGACATGGGCGAGAACCAGCAGCGAGGCGTCGACTTCAGCACTCCCGAAGGACTGGGTATAGGTGTTGCGCTCCTCATCAAATCCGTGCTTCTCGATCGTGCGGCGCACCGCGTCGCGGTGGGCGGTCCAACGCTCGAGCGGCCCGTCCAGGCCGAAATCGGTCACGGCACGTACGGCTCGATCGAACGCAGCCCACACCATGACCCGCGAATGCGTGAATTCACGGGGTTCGCCGCGCATTTCCCAGATGCCCTGATCGGGACGCTCCCCATGCTCTTCGAGATAAGACATGAGCGCGCACTGCAATGGCCACGAAGATTCAGTCTCCTCCACGCCCGCCTCGCGTGCCTTGTGGAGCGCCACCATGACCTCTCCGATGATGTCGGCCTGAAATTGTCCGACAGCACCGTTGCCGACGCGCACCGGCGCAGCCCCCCGATAGCCCGGCAGCGAGTCGAGTTCGCGTTCGGGCAGATGGCGCTCGCCAGCAATGCCGTACATGATCTGCACATCCTCGGGACCGCCGGCGACGGCGCGAAGAAGCCACCGGCGCCACGCTTCGGCCTCCTCCTCATAACCGTGCACGAGCAGCGCAGACAAGGCCAATGAGGCGTCCCGAAGCCAGACATAGCGATAGTCCCAATTGCGGCCACCCCCGAACTGTTCGGGCAGCGAGGTGGTGGCGGCCGCGACGATTCCCCCGGTCTGCTCATTGCTCAATGCCCGTAAGACCAGAATCGAACGCACGACTTCGTCATGGTAGGGACCGTCGTGGTCGCACGAATGTGCCCAGTTTTTCCACCACTCGGCCGAATCCTTTCGCGCCACGTCGACATCCGTGGGCTCGGGAATCTCTCGATAGGAATCGAACCAGACCAGATGGATGTCGATCGTCTCGCCGGGCTCGACCGTGAACCGCGAGACGTGACCGAAATCGACGGGCTCGAACTGCGGCCCCCGAATAACGACCCCATCGGGCCCGGCGACGGCGACGAGCGTCGGGGTGGGTTGGTCCGTCAGTTGCCGGACCCAGGGAATCGCCTCGGCATACCCAAAACGGATGCGCAGGTCCTGTTTCATCGCCACCGTGCCCGAAACGCCGCGGACGATTCGGATGACATCGGGGTGGTCGTCGCGGTGCGGCATGAAATCGAGCACCTCGACTTCACCGGAATCGGTCGTCCAGACGGTTTTGAGAATGAATGTATCGCCCGCATACGAACGAATGCAGGTGGCATTCTCGTCCTCGGGGGCAAGCAACCACCGTCCATGGTCTTCGTCGCCGAGAAGCGCCCCGAACATCGAAGCCGAGTCATAGCGGGGCATGCAGAGCCAGTCGATACTGCCGTCGCGGCCTACGAGCGCCGCCGTGTGGCAGTCGCTGATCATCGCGTAGTCCTCGATATTGAGTGCCATGACGTCATCCTGACGGTTACGGTGATTTTATGACCGTTTCCATTTCAACACTTCTTGTGCTCGGCGCAAGTGGAGATATGGCCTCGCGCCTCCTCTTGCCGGCGCTCGGTCAACTTCTGACGGAGCACCCTGAGCGGCAACTGCGACTCATCGGCGCCGGCAGCGACGACGTCTCGCACCAGGACTGGATCGCCAGGATCACGGCGTCGTTCGCTGCGGCTGACGCCAAGGGTTCGGCAATCAAGAACCTGCTGGCCTCGACCGTCTATCACCGGGCCGACGTCACGGTGACTGCCGAGATGAAGCGGCTCCTGGCCGAGTGCGAGGGGACGCCGGCAATCTACTTTGCCCTTCCGCCCGCAGTCACCACGCTGGTCTGCGATGCGCTCGCCTCCGTCGATCTGCCCGCTGGGACGCAACTCGCACTGGAGAAGCCGTTCGGCGCCGATGAAGAAAGCGCCGCCGATCTCAATGCGCAATTGGCGAAACTCGTCACCGAGGAGCAAATCCACCGTGTCGACCACTTTCTCGGCTTGTCGACCGTGCTGAACCTGCTGGGCTTGCGCTTCGCCAATCGAATCTTCGAGCCGTTGTGGAACAGCGAACACATCAAAAGGGTCGACATCGTCTATGACGAGGAGCTGGGGCTTGAGGGTCGAGCCGGCTACTACGACCACGCCGGTGCGCTCGTCGACATGATCCAGAGCCACTTGTTGCAGGTCATGTCCATTTTCGCGATGGAGCCGCCAGCCACCCTTGGTGCCGCAGATCTGCGCGACGCCAAGGGAATAGTGCTTCGCGCGACACGAGTGCGCGGGGGGTCGGCGAAGCGGTCGAGCCGCCGTGGGCGCTACACGGCCGGGACCATCGAGGGCCGCAAGCTGCCCGATTATCTCGACGAGCCCGGGGTCGAGGCGAGCAACGGCACCGAGACACTCGCCGAGGTCACATTCGAGATCGACAACTGGCGGTGGAAAGGCGTGCCGTTCACCTTGCGATCGGGCAAGGCTCTCGGCGTACGTCGGCGCGAAATTGTCGTGACGTTCAAGGATGTACCGCATTTGCCCACCGGTCTGACCGAACTGGAGAAACCCACGATACTGCGGATCCTGCTCGCACCCGATGAGATGTCGCTCGAGCTCAACATCAACGGTCCCGGCGATCCATACAACATCGGGCGGGTCAATCTCGATGCGTCGTTCGGCCCAGGACAGTTCCTGGCATACGGCGAAGTGCTCGAAGGCATCCTCGAGGGAGATCCCAGCCTCTCGGTGCGCGGGGACACCGCCAAGCAGTGTTGGCACATCGTGGCACCGGTACTCAAGGCCTGGAAGGACGGCAAGGTTCCGCTCGAGGACTACCCGGCAGGTTCGCGCGGGCCGCAGGACTGGCCGTCACTCGGCTGAGGACCGCAAGACGAGAGAATCGAAATTGTATTGGCTGTTTGACGACAACTTCGATTCTCTCGTCGAACCTGAATGCTAGAGACCCATCGTGCGGCCGATGATCTCCTTCATGATTTCGGTCGTGCCGCCATAAATCGTCTGGATGCGGGTGTCGATGTAGGCCTGCGCGATCGGGTATTCGCTCATGTAGCCGTAACCGCCATGGAGTTGGAGGCACTTGTCGACGGTCTTCTTCTGGAGTTCGGTTGTCCACCATTTGCCCATGGCCGCATCGGAGATGGTGAGCGTCCCGGCGTTAAGTTCCATGATCGACCGGTCTACATAGACCTGGGCGATGTGCTGTTCGGTCTCGAGCTCGGCGAGGACGAAACGCGTGTTCTGGAACGAGCCGATCGGTTTGCCGAACGCCTTGCGCTCCTTGACGTAGTCGAGAGTCATGTCGATGACATTGCGGCATGCGGCCGCGGCGACGACCGAGATCGTCAGACGCTCTTGCGGCAGGTTTTCCATCAAATAGATGAAGCCCTTGCCCTCTTCGCCGAGCAGGTTCGCGGCAGGAACCTTGACGTTGTCGAAGAACAACTCGGCGGTGTCCTGTGCTTTCAGGCCGATCTTGTCGAGGTTGCGTCCGCGCTCGAATCCCTCCATGCCGCGTTCGACGACGATGAGCGAAAGGCCCATCGCACCCGCATCGGGATCGGTCTTGCACGCCACGATCACCATGTCGGCGTTGATGCCATTGGTGATGAATGTCTTCGACCCGTTCAGCACGTAGTGGTCGCCATCCTTGACCGCCGTCGTCTGGATGCCCTGAAGGTCGGAGCCGGTGCCGGGTTCGGTCATCGCGATGGCGGTGATCATTTCGCCGGTGCAGAACTTCGGCAACCAGCGGGCTTTCTGTTCGTCATCCGCGTAGGCCAGCAGGTAGCCCGAGACGAGGTCGGTGTGCAGAGCGAAGGCGACACCACTCGCACCGACGCGGGTCAGCTCCTCCTGAAGCACCGCGTTGAAGCGGAAGTCGTCGATGCCGCCACCGCCGAATTCCTCCGGCATCATGAAGCCCAGCAGTCCGAGGTCACCAGCCTTGAGCCAGATATCGCGCGGCACGATGCCGGCGGCTTCCCATTCCTTGTGATTGGGAACGATTTCCTTCTCGCAGAACGTGCGGACGGTGTCGCGGAAGGAGTCGTGGTCGGCTTCGAAAATATTGCGCTGCATGGCGGTCCTTTGGTGGAGGGCAGGTGGTCAGTCGTTTTGTACGGCGACGCCGTCGGCAAGGAGCCGCTCGATGCCCCGGATGCCCCAGGCGCCGAGGGCTTCGGCGGTGTTGGCGCCGGCCTTGACCGGCGGGCTCGTCAAGGTTGCGGAAGTGCGGGAAAAACGTGGTGCCGGCGCCGGTTGGATGAGTCCTTCGTGCTCGACATACGTGCCGCGCGCGACATTGTGCGGATGCTTCGGCGCTTCCGAAAGCGGTATGACCGGAGCGACGCAGGCATCACTGCCGTCGAAGATCTCGGTCCACTCCGCTTGGGTCTTTTCGGCGAATTTCGCCGCGAGAGCGGACCGAAGGGCGGGCCACACGGCGATGTCATTTCTATCTGGTGGATCAACGAGACCAAGGATGTCTGTCATGGCGGCATAGAACTGCGGTTCGAGCCCGCCGACCGACATGTGCCTGCCATCAGAGGTTTCATAGACGTCATAAAACGGCGCACCGGTGTCGAGCAGGTTGGTGCCGCGGTTGTCGCTCCACACTCCCGCTTGTTGCATCGAGACCATGATCGACATGAGGTGGGCAGCACCGTCGACGATCGCCGCATCCACGACTTGTCCCTTGCCCGACGTACGCGCCTCGATGACCGCGGCGAGGACTCCGGCGACGAGATACAGCGAACCGCCGCCGAAGTCACCAACGAGGTTGAGCGGAATCTGCGGCGGTCCACCGGCGCGGCCGATGGGGTGGAGTGCACCGGCGACGGAGATGTAGTTGACGTCGTGGCCGGCGGTTTGAGCGAGCGGACCGTCCTGACCCCAACCGGTCATCCGGCCGTAGACAAGTTTCGGGTTCCGGGCGAGGCAGTCATCGGGCCCGATGCCGAGGCGTTCGGTGACGCCGGGACGGAATCCTTCGATGAGGACGTCGGCTTTGTCCACGAGGTCGAGGACCAGCGCGGCGCCACGGGGATCCTTGAGGTTGACCGCGATCGACGGGCGCCCACGGCCGAGGATGTCCCGTTCCGGTGGAGCTACGGCCAGCATATTGCCACCGGGACGGTCGACGCGGATGACGTCGGCACCGAGATCGGCGAGCATCATTGCGGCGAAAGGGCCGGGACCGAGGCCCACGAGTTCGACAACGCGCACGCCGTCGAGGGGTCCTGAAGGAGTTGTTGACACGGCCCTATTGTGACAGTTCTACTGTCACGGTATCAAGTGACCCCCGCCACATACCGAAGGTACGGAGTTTGTGTCATCATCGGTGTCACGTTTACCGAACGTCTTCAGCAAAGGACCGCATAATGCTTTTGTCGCGCCTCGCCCATGACCGCAAGGGAACAGGCGAACCCCTTGTCCTGATCCACGGAATCGGCCACCGCCGACAAGCCTGGGATCCGATCGTCAACCAATTGGCCAAGAAGTACGACGTCATCTCCGTTGACCTCGCGGGCTTCGGCGAATCTCCGGCCTACCCGAAAAGCGTGCCCTACGACATGGACACGGCTTGTGAAAACCTCACCGAAAACTTCGCCGTCTGGGGCATCGAAAGACCGCATCTCGTCGGCAACTCCCTCGGCGGCGCGATCGCCCTCGAACTCGGCGCGCGCGGACTCGCCTCCTCGGTCACAGCCCTGAGTCCCGCCGGATTCTTCGGCCGGATCGATCGCTTCCAGGCGTTTTTCCTTCTGTTCGTGTTGCGCGTTTCCAGTCTGCTGCCGGACCGTCTCCTTCATGCCTTTTCGCGCGCGGCCATCGGTCGCCGCCTCATAGGTTCCGTGCTCTATGTTCACCCCGAACGGTTCACTGCCGATGAGGCCTACGGCGACGCCCTCGCGCTCAAACACGCCTCCGCCTTCGAGCGCACTATCAAGGCCGGCGTGACCTACAAATTCGATCGCCCGGTGCAGGTTCCGACCACCGTCGCGTGGGGCACGAAGGATCGAATCCTCCCCTATGGCCAGTCGGCAACGGCGCAGGAACGGCTGCCCGCGGCTCGTCACGTCGCGCTGCCGCATTGCGGTCATGTGCCGATGATCGACGACCCCGAACTCATCATCCGGGTCATCGATCAGACCATCGCCCAAGCCCGGCAAGGACTCCACCAGACCCCGTAGTCCTCGCCGTCTGTTGCCCCGGTTGGAATGGCCCGGCGACGCCGGTGGTTGAACACATCGTGGAGATCTTCGACAACATCGTCATCGGTGCCGGCCAGGCCGGTCTTTCCACGTCTTTTCACCTCTCGCGCCTTGGCATCAACCACGTCGTACTCGACGCCAACGACCACCCCGGTGGAGCGTGGCAGCATCGGTGGGAATCGCTCACGATGCGCGACGTGCACGGCGTTGCCGCTCTCCCCGACATGGCTGTGCCTGACCTGACTGGTTCCGCGCCTGCAGGCGGAGAGCCGGCCCGCGAATTCATGGCCGACTATTTCGACGAATACGAACAACGGTTCGCCCTTTCGGTGTTACGCCCGGTCCGCGTCTCAGGGGTCGAATCGACAGGCGAACTCCTCCGGGTCACCGCCGACAGCGGCAGCTGGCTCACCCGCACGATCGTCAACGCGACCGGAACCTGGGGCCAGCCCTTCATCCCTTATTATCCCGGCGTCGAGAAATTCCGTGGCCGGCAACTCCATACTGTCGACTACACGTCACCCGAAGACTTCGCGGGCAAACGGGTGCTCGTCGTGGGCGCCGGGGGGTCGGCGATTCAGTTGCTTGGCGAGATCGCTCCGTTGGCCGCAGCAACTGTATGGGCCACCCGACGCCCGCCGGTGTGGCGCACCGAACCGTTCGACGCCGATGTCGGCCGCGCTGCCGTGGCTCTCGTCGAAGAACGGGTCCGCCAGGGATTGCCACCACAAAGCATCGTGAGCGTGACCGGCTCGATCTTGCGCGAACAGGAACAAGCTGCCAAGGACCTGGGTGCCTATGACCGCAGGCCGATGTTCGAGCACCTTGAGGCCGACGGCGCACGGTGGGCCGACTCTTCGACCGGCTCAGGAAAAGCGGTCTTCGAACCGCTCGACGCCATCATCTGGGCCACCGGTTTCCGTCCGGTGATCTCGCACCTGGCGCCGCTGCATCTGCGCGGCCCCCACGGCGGCATACAACTGGAGCGGACCACGGCTGTCGTTGATCCGCGGGTCCAACTCGTCGGCTATGGCCCGTCGGCGAGCACGATCGGCGCCAATCGCGGAGGACGGGTTGCCGCCGTTGCCGTCAAGGAATACCTCGCGTCCCAACTCCCGGTGAGTTAGCGTCCACTTCCTCGCCTTTGCTGGACGCATACTCACCGCCGCGCTCTCGATGCAATTCCTTGCTATGCAATTAGTTGCATAGTAGGGTCCCTCCATGGCCCTCGAACACGCGATCCTCGTCTCCCTCGCCGAAAAGTCGGCTTCGGGTTATGACCTGGCGCGACGCTTCGACAAGTCGATCGGTCACTTCTGGAAAGCCAGCCACCAGCAAATCTACAAAGTACTGGCGCGCATGGAGGGCGAAAAGTGGGTCGAGGCCCATCTCGTCGAACAGACGGGACGCCCCGACAAAAAGGACTACGCGATCACCGGCGAGGGCCGCGACGAGCTTCGCCGCTGGACCACAGAGGCCACACCGCCGGAGGCCTTACGCAGCGAATTCGCGGTGAAAGTGCGCGGTATGCGGTTCGGCGATCGCGACGCCGTCGTCGACGGCATCCGTAATCGCCGCGACGAACACCGCTCCAAGCTCGACTATTACCTGGCCGATTCGGCCAAGAACTTCTCCGAGCCCACGTCGCTTCCGGCCGAACTCGCCGGTGCCTATCTGGTGCTGCGCGGCGGCATACGGGCCGAACAAACCGGGCTCGAATGGTGTGAGGAGATGCTGAACTATCTGGACTCGGC
Organism: Aeromicrobium sp.; assembly: GCA_014377785.1. Taxonomy (GTDB): domain Bacteria; phylum Actinomycetota; class Actinomycetes; order Propionibacteriales; family Nocardioidaceae; genus JACMOZ01. The sequence goes on along the minus strand of JACMOZ010000261.1, from coordinate 28,196 downwards.
CGCTCGGAGTGACCGATGAGAGCGTATGCCCACCGCCAGCACGCCCAGGCCGACCAAGACCGCAACCGTGATGAGCACGGCGTGCACCCAGAAGAATGCGGTCGGATCGCTGTGCCAATGACGGCCCGCCCACGCGCGATCATCGTCAACGATCGCCTTGGCGAATCGCGGCCAGATCACCACATTGAAGACTCCCGCAGCAATCAGGAACCAACTCGCTTTTCTCGAAATCACCTGACCATCCCACCACACGTCTTCCAACCAAAGCGCCAGGAGTGCCCATGAAAGAGTTCCGCGAAGCTGTCGAGGCCGGAGACTGGGACGGGCTCGGTGACCTGCTCGCCGACGACATCGTCTTCCGCAGTCCGGTCGCCTTCAAACCCTATGCTGGCAAGCCGATCGTGCACGCGATCCTTCGCGGCGTCGGCCGGGTGTTCACCGATTTCCGCTACGTCAACGAGATCAACGACGACCCGGACAGCGCGCTGATCTTCGAGACCTTCGTCGACGGTGTGAGCCTCAATGGCTGCGACTTCATCCACGTCAACGACGAAGGCAAGATCAGCGAGCTCACCGTCATGGTGCGCCCGCTTTCGGCCGGCAACGCACTCGCCCAGGCCATGGCCGCCCAATTCCCCCAAATCCAGGCCGAGGCCATCGCGGCCACGGAAGATGCCGCCATCTCAGACTCTGCGATCTCAAGAAGGTAAGTGACATGACCGAATACCCGCACCTCCTTTCGCCGCTTCAGGTCGGATCGCAGACCCTGCGCAACCGCGTCATCATGGGCTCGATGCATACCGGGATGGAAGACCGGAGCAAACACCTCGATGAACTCGCTGCCTATTTCGCCGAGCGGGCGAAGGGCGGCGTCGCTCTAGCGATCACCGGCGGTTATTCGCCCAATTGGCACGGCTGGTTGCTTCCGGCGGGTTCGCTCATGGCGTCGAAACGTATGGCCGACAAACACCGTGTTGTGACCGATGCAGTGCACGAGCACGACGGCAAGATCGCGTTGCAGATCCTGCACGCCGGCCGCTACGGCTACCACCCGTTCCAGAAAGGCGCCTCGAAGATCAAGGCGCCGATCAACCCCTTCACCCCCAAAGCGATGAGTACGAAGGAAGTCGACAGATGCGTCGACGACTTTGTCCGGGCCGCCAAACTGGCCAAACGCGCCGGTTATGACGGCGTCGAGATCATGGGCTCCGAGGGCTACCTCATCAACCAGTTCGTCACCGCTCGAACCAACGACCGCACCGACCGGTGGGGCGGAAGCGCCGACAACCGCATGCGCTTCCCGACCGAGATCGTCCAGCGGGTACGCGAAGCCGTCGGCGACGACATGCTTATCCTCTATCGCCTGAGCCTGCTCGACCTCGTCGACAACGCCCAGAGTTGGGACGAGACGGTCCAGCTCGCCCAACAGGTCGAAGCGGCCGGAGCTTCCATCATCAATACCGGTATCGGTTGGCACGAAGCAAGGATTCCGACCATCGTCACCTCGGTTCCCCGAGCGGCGTTCAGTTGGGCGACCGGCAAACTGCGTCCCGAAGTCGGTATCCCGGTCATGGCGTCCAATCGGATCAACACCCCCGGGGTCGCCGAGGATATCCTCGCTCGCGGCGACGCCGACCTGATCTCGATGGCTCGGCCCTTTCTCGCCGATCCCGACTTCGTCAACAAGGCGGCGTCCGGCGACGCCGATCTGATCAACACCTGCATCGCCTGCAATCAGGCCTGCCTCGACCACACCTTCAAGAACAAAAGGGCGTCATGCCTGGTCAACCCGCGGGCCGGTCATGAAACCGAGTTGATCCTGTTGCCTGTTCGCACCGCCAAGCGGATCGCCGTTGTCGGCGCCGGCCCGGCCGGTCTCGCCGCCGCGACCGAGTTGGCCGGACGTGGCCATCACGTCGAACTGTTCGAGGCCGATCAGGAAATCGGCGGTCAGTTCCGGCTCGCGATGCAAATCCCCGGCAAAGAAGAATTCGCCGAAACGTTGCGCTACTTCTCCCGGCGCATCGAGGCCACGGGGGTCAAATTGCACCTCGGCCGGCGCGCAACGGCCGACGACCTCGCCGACTTCGACGAGATAGTCATTTCCACCGGAGTCGTCCCGCGCATACCGGCCATCGAGGGCGTCGATCACGCAAAGGTCGTGTCGTATGCCGACGTCATCAAGGGCCACGTGCCGGTGGGCAATAGCGTCGCCGTGATGGGCGCGGGCGGTATCGGCTTCGACGTCAGCGAGTTCCTGTTGCACTCCACGAACGAGACTCTGGAGCACTGGATGGCGCGCTGGGGAGTCGTCGATCCTTCCGTGGGACGCGGCGGCCTCGGCACCAAGGTCAAGGCGCCGCCCAAACGGCAGATCACCTTGTTGCAGCGCAAGAAATCCTCGCTCGGCAAGGATCTGGGCAAGACCAGCGGCTGGGTGCATCGCGCGACCCTCAAGGACTCCGGCGTCGCGATGGTGCCGGGTGTTTCGTATGACCGCATCGACGATGCCGGACTGCACATCACCCTCAACAAGGGCGAGGACAACGAAGAATCCCGCGTCCTCGACGTTGACACGATTGTGCTGTGCACCGGCCAGGAATCGGTGCGCGAACTCCTCGCACCGCTCGAAGCGTCCGGCAAGTCCATACACGTCATCGGCGGAGCCGACATCGCCGCCGAACTCGACGCGAAGCGGGCCATCAAACAAGCCACCGAGTTGGCTGCCCGCCTCTAACCCTGACGGTTTACCACGTGACCGCGGCAAACTGCCATGTCACGGGGGCAACTTCCCGCGAGGGGTGGCTGTTTGCCGCGGTGCGTATGACGTTGCGCCTGCTGGGAAACTTGGGACGTGAGGGACGGGAGAGGGAATGGCTGCGCGGCCAAACCAGTTGTTATTTGGCAATGGCAACCGAGGACGCACCCCAGACTGCAGTAGGACTCCGATCTGATCGGGGCCCCATTCTCATCGCCGTGATGCTGAGCGTCGGCCTCGTCGCGATCGACGCGACGATCCTTGCTACCGCGGTTCCGTCCGTGGTGAGGGATCTCGGCGGGTTCTCGCAATTCCCCTGGCTGTTCTCGATCTACTTGCTGGCGCAAGCGGTGTCGGTGCCGATCTACGGCAAATTCGCCGACATGGTCGGCCGCAAACCGATGATGCTGCTCGGTGTCGCCCTCTTCCTAATCGGCTCAGTCTTGTGCGGCGTTGCCTGGAGTATGGGGTCGCTGATCGCCTTCCGCGCCATCCAGGGACCCGGCGCCGGCGCCGTTGCACCAATGGCCATGACGATCATCGGCGACATCTATACCCTCAGTGAACGGGCCCGTGTCCAGGGTTATGTCGCCAGCGTGTGGGGCATTTCGTCGGTCATCGGGCCAACACTCGGCGGGGTCTTTTCGGACTACTTGTCCTGGCGCTGGATCTTCTTCGTCAACATCCCCGTCGGGGCCGCCGCGGCGGTCATGCTGATGCGCAAATTCAGCGAAAACGTCACCCGCAAGAAACATGCAATCGACTACACCGGTGCCCTTCTTCTCACCATGGGTTGCTCCCTGCTGATCCTTGGCCTCCTCGAGGGCGGCGTCGAATGGGCGTGGGGTTCGGCGACCAGCGTCCTGATCCTCACCGCCGGCGTGGTGCTCCTCGTCCTGTTCGGATTCGTCGAACGGCGCGCGAAGGAGCCCATTTTGCCGCCGTGGGTTTTTCGCCACCGCATCCTCAACGGCACCAGCGCCGCGAGTCTCGTGGTCGGCGTGCTGCTCATCGGCCTGACGTCATACGTGCCGTTGTATGCCCAGAGCATCCTCGGTCAGGGCGCCCTTGGCGCCGGGCTGGCCGTTGCCGCCTTGACGATGGGCTGGCCGATTGCGGCGGCGATTGCCGGTCGTTTCTATCTGCGCATCGGTTTTCGGGACACTGCCCTCATGGGCTCGGTTTTCGTCCTGGCCGGAGCCGGGATCCTGCTGACCGTCAACGACGGCAGTACGGTCTATCACCTCGCGTCGGCCTGCTTCGTTATCGGCATCGGGCTCGGTTTCATCGCCTCGCCGACCCTCGTCGCCGCTCAGTCCTCGGTGGATTGGCAACGCCGGGGTGTCGTGACCGGCACCAACCTTTTCGCCCGATCGGTCGGTAGCGCCCTCGGTATCGCGGCGTTCGGCGCGATCGCCAACGGGGTCGTCACGCGGCGCCTCGGGGCGAAACCGGGAAACCTCGAAAATGTTTCGCACGGCATTCTCGAACCGGCGATCCACGACGTCTATGTCGGCGCCGCCATCGCCGCTGTTGTCATGATCGCTGCGATTCTGATCATCCCCAGACGCCTGACAACAGTGGATCACTGACCGAATGCCCGACATAAAGTGTCGGTCAAAAAGATGAACTAATGTCGCTACGGCGAACCCCCACCTGCCTATGGTCGAGGTATGGCAGTTTTTGCGGCGTTCTCGCTGCCCCGCGTGTCGGGTTCGCTCCGTTCCACTGTCATGTCCTTTTTCGCCGCAATCCGTAATGCGGTTTTCACGGCTGGTCCCGAACGCGAAATAGCCTTCTTGGTAGTCAAAACGGTGGTGGCGACCGTTCTCTCCTGGCAATTCGCTGACCATGTTTTGAACAGCCCGAATCCCTACTATGCGCCACTCGCCGCGCTGCTGGTCGTGGACCGGACCCTTATGCGGTCGCTCTGGTCAAGCGCGCAAACCCTCGTCGCGATCATCGCCGGCATGAGCGTCGCGTGGGTCGTTGGTGCAATAGCCGGTGTCCAATGGTGGAGCATGGCCTTGGTGGTTTTGGTCGCAGTGCTGATAGGCCGCTGGCGGGCCTTCGGAAGCCACGGTGCGCAAGTGCCCACCATGGCGATTCTCTCCTTGCTGACAGTGGGAGGAACCAATGGGACTTTCACCTTTCTCACGATCGTCGAGACCTTGGTCGGTGGGGTGATCGGTGTCGCCACCAACGCGATTGTGGTCGCACCGCTGCATGTGACGCAGTCTCGTGAGGCGGTCTCCTCGTTCACCGGCAGAGTCCAGGAGCTGCTCACTGACATCTCCCGAGGTCTCCGGACGGATTGGGGTGAGCAGATGGCGATCGACTGGGGCGGGTCGAGCGAGGAGATCATTCGCACCGCGCCCGTTGTCAGCGAGAAGGTCGCCCACGGGCGCGAAAGCATCCGGTTCAATCCTCGCAACAAGCTTCGTAAAGTCCAGGTGGATTGGGCTGGTTATGCGCGAACCGTCGAGGCCCTGCTCCGGACTCAATGGCACGTTTCTGGCATCGCTCGCACACTGGCCGATGTGGCAGGCCAAAACGATCCTCGTCCGTCGCCGTCTCCGACATTCCTATCGGCCTATGCCGATGCGCTGGCAGACATCAGCTCGGCCGTTTCTCGATTCGGCCGCGACGGGGATGGCGACCAAACCTCCATGAAAGGGCATCTCGCGCACGCATCGGAAGCCTTGGACGATCTCGAAGAACGCCTCCGGCACGCTCCGTTCACCGATCCCGGGGCATGGCCGGCCTACGGCGCGCTCCTCATCGACGCGCAACGAATGGTCAGTGAACTCTTGACAACCCACGAAGAGGCGGCCGTCCCCACAGAAAACACGCCGGTCCGCGGACCAATTCAGTGGCGTGCGGAATCGTAAGATAGCCAGATGAATTCGCGCATCATCTTTTTGCGGGCGGTCAATGTCGGCGGCGCTTCGTTGCCGATGGCGGAGTTGCGCACACTGATGACCGACCTTGGGGCCACCGACGTCCAGACCTACATCCAGAGCGGCAATGCCGTCTGCGTCCCGCCGGGCGATCCCGACGACTTCGACCGGGCGCTCGAGAAGGCTATCGGAATGAAATACGGCTTCTTCCGCGAGTCGATCTCCAGGGCTCCCGAAGAAGTGAAAGCGGCCCTCGCCGCCTATCCCTTTGACGCCGAAGAGACGAAGGGCGAACCGAAGCGTTCCTACATCTCCTTCATGGTCGAACCGCCAACCACGGCAGCCATCGAGAAGGCACAGGCGTATGAAACCGGCGACGACAGCTGGCAGGTCATCGGCCGTGATCTTCATGTTTTTTATGCACACGGCGCCGGAAACCCCAGCATGAAGGCGGCCTCGATCGGCAAGGCTCTCGAGGTGCCGGCCACAGCACGCAACCTCAATACCGTCCGAAAGCTCCTCGGCCTTGCCAGCGACTGAGACACGGCCGGCCGAAGCAATCGCGGCCCTCCTGGACGGACGCACCTCGCTCGTCCTCACCGGTGCGGGCGTTTCGACCGATTCGGGTATCCCCGATTACCGCGGGCCCAACTCTCCGGCCCGCCAACCGATGACGTTTCAGGACTTCGTGTCCGGCCCCGCATTGCAGCAACGTTATTGGGCCCGCGCCCATATCGGCTGGCAGCGTATGGCCGGCGCCGAGCCCAACGCTGCACACCTGGCTCTGGCACGGCTGCAGAACGAGGGAAGTCTCAGCGGACTCATCACCCAAAACGTCGACGGCCTCCACGAACGAGCGGGTCATGGCGGTGCCGTCGACCTTCACGGCCGAATCGACCGGGTCATCAGCCTGAGATGCCGCGACGTGAGCACCCGACAAGAACTGCACGGACGGCTGAGCCTGCTCAACCCCGGCCACGCCGATCGCGTCGCCGACTTCGCACCCGACGGCGACGCGCTGCTCGAAGACACTTCGAGGTTCCGGACCGCCGGCTGCGCGAACTGTGACGGCGTTCTCAAACCCGATGTGGTCTTCTTCGGCGAGAACGTGCCCAAGGATCGCGTCGCCCAATGCATAGGACTCATCGAGGAAGCCGAATCACTCCTTGTGCTTGGCTCCTCGCTCCAGGTCATGTCGGGGTTGCGCTTTGTGCGTCAGGCGCGCAAACGCGGCATACCCGTCGTGATCGTCAATCGTGGCATCACAAGAGGCGACGATCTGGCCGATCTCAAAATCGATGCCGGTTGCGCCGAGACGCTCCGAGGCCTGTAAATCTCACCAACACCGTAAGTTAGGACAGCTGACGCAGCCGGACAGTTTCGGGCAAAGCTACGAGGGCCTTCAGCACCTCGTCGCCGACCGGAACCGTGATGTCGGTGATGACATAGCCGATCTCACCGCGCGTCGACAAGAACTGCGCGTCGATGTTGACCTTGTGTTCGCCGAGGATGCCATTGATCGTCGCGAGGACGCCGGGCGCGTTGAGGTGGACGTGCACGAGGCGGTGCCGCGTCGAGTCCGCCGGCAGGTTGAGTTCGGGCATGTTGACGCTGAGCGAAGTGCCGCCGCTGGACGCATAGTTGTGCAATTTGGAGGCAACGAATCGGCCGATGTCTTCCTGCGCCTCTTCGGTCGAACCACCGACATGCGGGGTGAGAATGACGTTGCTGAGTCCGCGAAGGTCCGACTCGAACGGCTCGCCCTGGCGTTTGGGCTCGATCGGAAAAACGTCGATCGCGGCACCGGCGATGTGGCCTGATTCGATGTGTTTGCGCAAGGCGACAGTGTCGACGGCGATTCCGCGCGAGAGGTTGAGGAACAGTGAACGCGGCTTCATCAGCTTGAGTTCGTTGTCGCCGAAAAGTCCGGCGTTTCCGGGACGTCCGTCGACGTGCAACGTCACGATATCGGAGACGGTGAGCAGCGACTCGAGCGTCGAGCAACGGGTCGCGTTGCCGAGCGCGAGTTTGTCGTCGGTGTCGTAGAAAAAGACCTTGAGGCCGAGGGCTTCGCCGATGACCGACAATTGGCTGCCGATATTGCCGTAACCGACTATGCCGAGGCTGCGGCCGCGGATTTCATGGCTGCCGGCGGCCGATTTGTTCCAGATGCCGGCGTGCATGTCGGCATTCTTTTCGGCCAGTCGGCGGGCGAGCGAAATGATCTCGGCAATCGCAAGCTCGACGACGCTTCGAGTGTTCGAGAACGGCGCGTTGAACACGGCGATTCCGCGCCTTGTCGCCGCCCCGAGATCGATCTGGTTGGTCCCGATGCAGAAGGCGCCAACGGCGAGCAAATCCGTCGCCGCCTCGAACACCTTGTCGGTGACATGAGTTCCCGAACGGATACCAAGGACGTGAATCCCCTTGATCTTCGCTATCAGTTCGTCTTCGCCGAGAGCCCCGTTGAGGGCCTCGACCTGGTAGCCCTTGCTGCGCAGGAAATCGGCGCCGTCGGCATGAATGTTCTCCAGCAGGAGAATTTTCAGGTCAGCGTCGCCGATCGGGGCGGTCGGGCGTTGAGCGTTTTGGGTCATAGTCGTCATCATGGTCACGCGGTTTCACCTCATCGTCGTCTGTCATGAACAGTGCAACGTGAGGGCCCAGGCGTACGGTCCCGCTGTCAATGTGTCGGTCGCTCCCTGGTGGTCACCCACCTCAACGCCAGTCGCGAACCCTGGGTCAAGTGTAGTGGCGTCTGCCACGGGGCGGACGAGCTGCCCGCATACTGGGCAAATTCACTGGCTGAACTCGGCCGGCGGCGGGGCGTCGAGGTTTTGCAGGCGCACTTGTCCGATCGCCACGATTTTGCCGTCCTGGCGCACCGTTTCTATTCGCCACAACTGCTGCTTGCGGCCTCGGTGGATCGGCAATGCGGTGGTCGTCATCTGATCACCTTCGCCGGCCTGTCGCAGGAAATCAGTGTTGTTGTTGACGCCGACGATGATGCCTTTGTCGCCGAGCCACGTCTGACCGGCGATGCTCGCTGCCGATTCGTGGACGGTGCAATAGGCCCCGCCATGGACGATGCCGTATGGCTGGAGGTGCCGTTTCCCCACCGTCCAGGTCAGCACGACCTTGTCCGCGGTGACTTCTGAGGCGCTGACGCCGAGAGTGGTGTCCAGGCCGGGCATTTCATTCATACGTAGACCTTAGGCATGCATTTGAGTTTAATACCCCTACGGGGTATACAGGAAGTATGAAACATGATGCCCCCGGATACAGCGACGACAAGGCCGCCGTTCTCAAGCGGCTGCGCCGGATCGAAGGCCAGGTGCGTGGCATCGAACGCATGGTCGAGGACGACACTTACTGTATCGACGTCCTCACACAGGTTTCCGCGACCACCAAAGCCCTCGAGGCAGTTGCCCTCAAACTCCTCGACGAGCACTTGTCGCATTGCGTTGTCGACGCCGCCAAACGGGGCGGCCCCGAGGCGGATGCCAAGGTCAAAGAGGCCTCCGCCGCCATCGCCCGACTCGTACGATCCTGACCCGCACCGTCCTGAATTTGCACACATCTAAGGAGAAAACAATGAACACCTACAAAGTCACCGGCATGACCTGCGAACACTGCGTTGGCGCCGTACGCTCCGAAATCACCGCGATCGAGGGCGTGACGGGCGTCGAGATTGACCTAGTCGCCGGCGGAACGTCGACTGTCACGGTCGAGGGCGTTGCGACCGATGAGCAGATTGCCGAAGCAGTTGACGAAGCCGGTTATGCCCTCGCAGGCCCCAAGGATCTCCCACTCGCATGAGTGCCACAACGACCGAATCCCCACTCACGAGACAAGTCAAGCTCGACATCGGCGGTATGACGTGCACCTCGTGTGCGATGCGGGTCGAAAAGAAGCTCAATAAGATCGAAGGCGTCTCGGCCAGCGTCAACTACGCAACTGAAAAGGCCACCGTCGAGGCCACGGATTCGGTGACATTGGACGAACTCATCGAGATCGTGAAAAAGACCGGCTATTCCGCGACAGAGCATCGCAAGGCCGAAAACCATGCCAGCGACAATGGCGAGACCCCAGCCGAGAGTCACGATATGCACAGTGCCTCTTCATTGCTCCAACGACTGAAAATTTCGGCGGCACTTTCGCTTCCGGTCCTGCTGTTGTCGATGATCCCGGCATTGCAATTCGACAACTGGCAGTGGCTCGCGCTGACTCTCGCGTCGCCGGTTGTTGCCTGGGGTGCCTGGCCGTTCCACAAGGCGGCCTGGACCAACGCCCGCCACGGCGCCGTCACGATGGACACTCTTGTCAGCATCGGCGTCAGCGCGGCCTACGTCTGGTCGTTGTGGGCGCTGTTCTTTGGCGAAGCCGGCTTCACCGGCATGACGATGCACTTCGAATGGCTTGCCAAGGGCTCGGGCACACACGAGATCTATCTGGAGACGGCGGCCGTCGTCACGGTCTTCATCCTCGCCGGCCACTACCTCGAGGCCAGGGCCAAGACTCAGTCGAGTGCCGCCCTGCGCGCGCTGATGAAACTCAGCGCCAAGGACGTCATCGTTTTGCGAGGCGGCGCCGAAGTCACGATCGCGCTCGCTGAACTGGTCGTCGGCGACGAATTCGTCGTCCGTCCCGGCTCGACCATCGCGACCGACGGCGAAGTCGTCTCGGGCACGTCGTCAATCGACGAATCGATGCTCACCGGCGAGTCCGTCCCGGTCGAGACCGGGCCCGGCAGCCGGGTCACCGGCGCAACCGTCAACCAGAACGGCCGGCTGATCATCCGGGCCGGCGCCGTCGGCGACGACACTCAACTCGCCAAGATGGCCCGACTCGTCGAGCAAGCCCAGGAGGGCAAGGCAGACGTCCAGCGCCTCGCAGACCGCGTGTCAACCTGGTTCGTCCCCGCCGTCATCCTCACAGCATTCGCCACTCTCGCCGTATGGCTGTTGCTCGGCAATCCAACCGTCGATGCCTTCACGGCCGCCGTCGCGGTGCTCATCATTGCCTGCCCGTGTGCCCTCGGCCTGGCCACGCCGACCGCTCTCATGGTCGGAACGGGCCGCGGCGCCCAACTGGGGATCCTCATCAAGGGTCCGCAGGTCCTCGAATCGACCCGGGCAATCGACACCATCGTGCTCGACAAGACCGGAACCGTCACGACCGGTCGGATGGCCGTGAGCGGCGTGTTTGCGGCGGGAGGCTGGACCGAGGACCGCTTGCTCGCTCTCGCCGGGCCGGTCGAGGGTGCCTCCGAACATCCGATCGCCCGGGCGATCGCGGCGTATGCCGGCGCCCAGGCAACGGTGACCGAATTCGCCAATACCGCGGGCTTCGGTGTCCGCGGAGTCGTCGACGGTCATCACGTCTCTATTGGACGACTCAGTGCGGTCGGAAAACTCAGTGCGGTCGGCCCGTCGGGCGACTCCACTCCGCCGGAACACCTCCGCATCGAAGCCGAGGGTGCCGGCCAACGCGGCGAAACGGCCGTCTGGGTCACCGTCGACGATGCCCTCGTGGGAGTCATTGCCGTCGCCGATCAGATCAAGGAGTCTTCGGCGAAGGCCATCGAAGACCTGCGAGGACTCGGGCTGACGCCCATACTCCTCACCGGCGACAACGCTGCTGTCGCCCAGGAAGTGGCGACACGTGTCGGCATCGACCGCGTCCATGCCGAGGTCACCCCCGCCGACAAGGTCGCGTTGATCGCCGAGCTGCAAAAAGAAGGTCGGGTCGTTGCGATGGTCGGCGACGGAGTCAACGATGCGGCGGCGCTGGCCGCTTCCGACCTCGGCATCGCGATGGGCACCGGTGCCGATGTCGCTATTGAGGCTTCCGACTTGACCCTCGTCAAGGGCGACCTCGCTACGGCGGTCGACGCCGTCCGGTTGTCGCGAACGACGTTGCGGACCATCAAAGGCAACCTGTTCTGGGCCTTCGCCTACAACGTGGCCGCCATACCCCTTGCTGCGCTGGGATTTCTCAATCCACTCATCGCGGGCGCCGCCATGGCTTTCAGTTCGGTATTCGTCGTCACCAACAGCCTGCGGTTGAGGTCATTCGATCCCTCTTAGCCTCGTACGCCGCCGAAGATGTCAAGGGAAAAGCCACCTTGTCATGACAGCTCATCGCGAGCCTCTTCGTGCATCTCGATCGACGGTTCACGCCCTTCGGGGTTGAGTTGGCGCAGGGCTTCGCAGAGGAGTTCGGCGACGTGGGATGCCGGCAAGTCGAGGACGACGGCGGCCTGGCGGTAGGTGTGTCCACCAAATTTGCACAGCGCGAGGGCGGCGCGGTGATCGTCAGTCAGGGCGCGCAGATCCCAGTGAAGCGCTCCATACGGCGAATCGTCTGTGGCCAGGACGGTGATTGAGCCCGAAGCGTGAGGATCGGCGCAAAAGTAGCGTCGATAGACCTGCGCGGCCAGTCGTCGAGCGACAACGCACGAATCCACCTTTGGCCGACGCAAAAACCCGTCGTCCGAGGCGAGGATTGTTTGGCCGACCAACTTCTCGGCACGCATCGGATCGTGGATGAGTACACAGGCCACCGCGAAGAGAGCTGGCCCGTAGCTATCGAGCAAGGCGTCAGACGACCGCCGTACAACACTCATGCTGCGTTACTCCTTTTTACCCTCTGCATCCGAGTGTAGGAGGGCAAATCGGGTGTTGAAGGGCAAATCGGATTTATCAGCTTTGGACTTCGAGCACGGGTTCGCAACGTGGACCTGCGCCCAGGACATGCACGATGACGTCCTGTTGGCCGAGGCGTTAGCCGGCCTGAAGGGCGCGGGCTCCTGAGCGAAGCTCGGGAACTCCGCCGTTCGGTTTGTGTCCCGTCGCGATCGCACCGATCCAAGCGCTGGCAACGCCGATGAGGAGCCCTGCAACGACGTCGCTGACATAATGCCAGCCGAAATAAACGGTCGCGATGCTCGTAATTCCCAGAAAGATCCACAAGCCGACGCGAAGCAGTTTGTGGAGGCCGGCCCACTGAGCAACGAAACAGGCCGTGGCGGCGATGGCGACGTGGAGCGAGGGGAACGCGGCGATGTTTTGGACGACACCGGCCGCATCCGGATTAGCCAGGACGGTCATCCGTTCGGCCCACATCGAGTCCTGCAGTTTCGACGTCGGGGTCGTGACGAGATTCGAAAAAGCGTGGGGATCCGCGTAGATCGGTCCTACCGTTGGCAGCGCGAAGTTCGCAGCGACACCCAGCACCCAATCGACCGCGACGGCGGTGACCCACCATGACCTCACGAAGGTCTTGCGGTGCCACACCAGGGCGACGGCGAGCGAAAACGGCAGCAAAACGATCCAGGCGATGTAGAAGAAAGACAGCAGTTGCGCCGCGATGCCGGTGCCCAGGAGCTGATGGAGCAGCGCGGCGGGATCGTGCCCCAGCATAAAAGCCCGGTCGAGTCGTTCGAGGGTGACGTCATACACATGATGATTGACAAATGGAACGAAGCCCTTCAGGTTCCGGATCGAGGCGTACGTCGTGTACCAGGCCACCAGTCCAATCAGGGTGAATTGCATGTTCGGCCACGCGAGGCGTTCGCGAATCACTTCGCCCGCCGTTCCCGACACGTCACATCGCCCTCGTGATCGATGAATGATGCGCGGAACCACATCGATGAACAGCGCGGCGAGCAGAATCACCGGCAGTCGCACGTACGTCGGACCGGTCGCGGTGTCGGGGTCGCGAAACGGCACGCCGGCGTAAGCCGCCACGCCCAACGCTGTGATCAGAGTCAGCGCAGCAAGCCAACAAGTGAAGCCAAGTCTGGACAAGCGCACACCGAGAGCCTAGTTTCCTTGGCCGAGGCCGCGTTCAGGGCTCCATTTGGTCGTGGCGCAACTGCCCGATCAGCGCGAGTTCCTCGGCACGGGTGAGGCCGGCCCGTCGCTCGCGATCAAGGCCCAGAGATCGCTCGTAGTCGAGGGAATCGGCGAGGAGCTCGGTCATGGGTCGGCGGGAAATGCCGGATTCGATGATTCGGGCGTCGTTTTGCGAACCCATGCCGTCGTGTCCGGGCACCCACAACGGCAGCGATCGCGGACCGGCCCACGGTTGTACGTCCTGTCCGGCCAGCCAATCAGGATTGGCTGGCACCTTGTCACCGGTGAAATCGGCGACCTCGGCCGCGGCGTCGATCATCTGCCCCAGCGTCGACTGCTCACCCACCGCGTTGAACACTCCGGTCGTCTTCGCAACCGCCGACTCGACGAGCCACACCGCCAGGTCGCGGGCGTCAATCGCCTGCGTTGGTTGGTCCGCGGCGTCGGGCACGAGCACCGGACCGTCACCGGCGAGCGCGAACCGTGACACCCAATAGCCGAAGCGGTCACTGCGATCCCCCGGTCCGCCGAGCAGGCCCGCTCTCGCAATCAGCGTGTGGCGCAGGGATTCCACGATCCGCTCACACGCAACCTTCGCCTCGCCATAACTGTCCCCATCGGCGGTATCAGCGTCGAGAGGTTCCAGCAACGCGGCGTCCTCGTCCCCGCCCACCCTCTGGTCCGCATACGCCGACACCGAGGAAACGTAGGTCCAATGCGAAGCGACGTGGCCCAGCGTTTCGACTGCTCCCTGCACAAAACGCGGCTGCCAAGACACGTCGAACACACAATCCCAGCGCTGGTCGAGGACGGCGGCGTAGGGATCGGGGCCATCTCGATCGGATTGGACGAAGGTCGTGGCCGCAGGCGCGTTGCCGGCCTCACCGCGAGCCAGACACGTGACATGGTGCTCGCGCGCGACTGCCGCTTTGGCGATTTCACCGCCCAGCCATGAAGTACCGCCGAGGACGAGAATATTGGCCATGCGTCCAATCAAGCACTTCTGCGCCGTCCACGAAAGTCTTGTTCACTTCGGGCGCAATCCCCGCCAGGTCAACTATCGGTGCAAGGCGACCGTGAGCAGCATCGCCGAATCCTCCACCGCTTCGAGCGAGTGCCGTTCAGCGGGGACGATCAGGAAATCCCCGACAGTGCCGTCCCACAGATGTTCAGCGCCGATCAGCCGGACCCTTCCGCTCAGTACCTGGACCGTTGCTTCGCCCGGACTGTCATGTTCTTCGAGCGACTCGCCAGCAATCAGGGCAATGAGAGTCTGACGCAACAGGTGCTCGTGCCCGCCATACACGGTATGCGCGCTCCGACCGCTCGATGCCTCCCGAGCGAGTTCAAGATGCTGAAATGCCAGGGCCGTCAGCGATGAGTTCTCCATAACTGCCTCCTCGATTCGTGTGCCGTTCCCACGCTACCTCCCATTTTTGGTCCGATAGGCCTGTTCGTTTCGCTTATCCAGGAATCCCTGTGCAGGAAACCCCGTGCAGGAATCAACGGGGCACCCGATGCGTTTGAGTCTTTATGACTGTCTTGGCGATCACGGGCTCAACGGGCAAGATCGGCGGACGCATCGCGCGCCAACTCAGTGAGGCGGGCATCCCGGCGAGACTCCTTGTCCGCGACGACAGCCGTGCGCCTCGACTGCGCCATACGAAGGTCGCCGTGTGCTCCTACGGCGACCGGGAAGCCGCGGTGGCCGCGCTCGCCGGAGTTGAAGTGCTTTTCATGGTTTCGGGTCACGAATCGTCCGATCGGCTCGACGAACACAAGACGTTCGTCGGCGCCGCGGCTGCCGCAGGCGTCCGACACGTCATTTATTTGTCCTTCACCGGCGCGAGCGAGAGATCGGGGTTCAGCCTGGCCCGTGATCACGGCGCCACCGAGGAGTACATCCGAACTTCGGGGATGACGTGGACGTTTTTGCGTGACAACTTCTACAGCGAGATTTTCCCGTCGTTCGCCGACTCCGAGGGCATCATTCGTGGCCCGGCCGGCCTCGGGCGCGTGGCACCGGTTTCGCAGCGAGACGTCGCCGACGTGGCCGCGAAAATCCTGCGCGATCCCCAGACACACTCCCATTCCACCTACGACCTGACCGGACCGGAGGCGCTTACTCTCACCGAGATCGCCACGATCCTCACCAGAGTCACCGGCACACCGCACTCCTTCGTCGACGAGACGATCACTGAGGCGCGGGCCAGCAGGGCACATTACGGTGCCCCCGATTGGCAGGTCGACGCGTGGATCAGCACCTACACGGCAATCCACGACGGCGAACTCAACGCCGTGAGCCCCGACATCGGCCGGCTCCTCGGCCGGCCGGCCACGGGCTTCGCCCAAGCACTGGCTGCGGTCCAGTAGATAAGATGTCCCTATGTCCTCCATCTTTCTGCACGAGATCACCGGCTCCGTTACGTTCCGCGAGCGCATCGAACTTCCGCGCGGCTCCGTGGCCTCGGTGAAGCTCGTCAACCGCAAGGCCGAGGTGCTCGCCGCCACCGCCTTCGAGGTCTTCCAGGTGCCGATGGACTTCACCCTGTATGTCGACCGCGCCGATGCCCCCGACCCGTCGAAATTGTCGGTATGGGCCGTCATCCGCTCCGAAGCAGGCGTCTGGGGGACCCCTGATTTCGTCTCCGCGTCCGAACTGCCGGTGACTATCCATCTCCGCAAGATTGACGTCGAAGAATGACCGAAAAACCAGCTTTGCCGCGAGATCCGGTCATCTCGCGGGTCGCGCGTCTACTCCGCCCCTATCGCGTCCAGATGACCTTGGTCGCGGTTGCAGTCGTTACCGCGGCGGTCCTCACCTCAATTGTCCCGTTTTTGGTTCGCGCTGTGTTCGACAAGGCACTGTTCCCCGTCGACGGCAGGCCCGATCTGGGCTTGCTGACGTGGCTCGTCCTCGGCATGATCGCGATTCCGGTGGTGACAGCCATCATTGCTATCGGCCAGAATTTCCTGACCAGCAAGATCGGCAATTCGGCGATGGCCGACCTGCGCAGCGACCTGTTCGCCCATCTGCAAAAGATGGAACTCGCGTTCTTCACCGCCACCAAAACCGGCGCCATCCAGTCCCGGCTCGCCAATGACGTGGGCGGCGTCCGTACGGTGCTGACCGACACCGCGACGACGATCCTGCAGAACAGCGTCACCGTGACGGCAGCTTTTGTTTCAATGATCATCTTGTCGTGGCAACTCACCATTCTGACCCTCATAGTGATGCCGCTGTTCGTCTGGATTCAGTTGCAGGTCGGCAAGCGCCGGCAGCGTCTGGCTCGCCGTACTCAGGAGTCGCTGTCTGAGATGACCGCGATCACCGAGGAGGCGCTCTCGGTGTCGGGAATTCTCCTCGCGAAGGTTTTCAATCGTGCCGAATCCGAGACCGAACGCTACCGCGAGGCCAACCGGAACCAGACCAAACTCCAGGTCGATCAGGCCATGACGGGCCGGGCATTCTTCGCCATTGTGCAGACCTTCTTCGCGATCACCCCTGCGCTGATTTATCTCGTCGCCGGGCGCATGCTGGGCGCTGGCACCGTCCTCACCGCCGGCACCCTCGTCGCCTTCACCACGTTGCAGGCCCGCCTGCAGATGCCACTCCTACAGCTCATGCGCGTCACCCTCGACGTGCAGACCTCACTCGCCCTGTTCCGCCGCATCTTCGAGTACATCGACCTTGAGCCGGCGATCGTCGAACGCCCCGGCGCCATTGCCCTCAAGCGGGAGGAATTGCGCGGCGAGATCGAGTTCCGCAACGTGTGGTTCCGCTATCCCGAAGCGCGCAGTCTCACCGGCGCCGACACCGTGGACCGTTTCGGCGAGACTGGCGTACGCATTGGTGCCCCCGAGGTGCAGAACGATTTTGGAGATGCCCCCAACTGGACGCTGCATGACGTGTCACTGACGGTGAAACCCGGCCAACTCGCCGCCATCGTCGGGCCAACGGGTGCGGGCAAGACCACCACGACTTATCTCGTCCCACGCTTTTATGACGTCACCGATGGTGCGATCCTCGTCGACGGACACGATGTACGCGACCTGACGATGGGATCGCTCGCCGACTCCGTAGGCATGGTGACGCAGGAGCCTTATCTCTTTCACGGCACGATCCGCGACAACATCGCCTATGCCAAACCGGAGGCCAGCGCCGCCGAAATAGAGAAGGCCGCACGCGATGCCAACATCCACGACGCGATCATGAGTTTTGCGCAAGGCTACGAAACAATCACCGGCGAACGGGGTTATCGGCTCTCCGGTGGCGAGAAACAGCGGATCGCGATCGCCCGGGTTCTCCTCATGGACCCCAGGATCCTGATCCTCGACGAAGCGACCTCGGCCCTCGATACCGAGACCGAACGGCTCGTCCAGGAGGCGCTCGAACGGGCCACCCACAACCGCACCACCATTGCGATAGCCCACCGGCTCTCGACGATCCAGAACGCCGACGTCATTTTCGGGCTCGAAGACGGACGGCTTGTCGAACAGGGAACGCATACCGAACTCCTTGCTTCCGGCGGACTTTATTCGCGCCTCTATGTCGAGCAGTTCGGCTCCGGCCAGATCGAAGCCCGCTTCCACGACGGCGTGAAGTTCGCCGACGGCCAGACGCGATGTGATCGCAATTCCGATGACCGACGAGCGGACGTGGCACTATGACCCGATTCCTGACCAAGCGTGCCTACGACAATCCGTCCGTCGATGAGGCGTACGTGTCCTGGTAGACCGTTTGTGGCCGCGGGGGCTCGCGAAGGACGAGGCTCACTTCGATCTCTGGCTCAAGGACGTGACGCCGTCCAACGACTTACGGAAGTGGTATCACTCCCATCCCGAGGAGTTCGCCGAACGCTATCGCACTGAAATCGAAGGCCAGGGTGATGCGCTCGAAGAATTGCGCGCTGCCGGCGACATCGTCACGTTGCTGACTGCCCGCAAAGAGATCGCCCACAGCCACCTCACCGTGTTGCTCGACGTACTTTCCACTTGAACGGCCGAAGGAGAAACAATGCTCACCGACAGCTCGGCATTCAGCGGATTCTCATGTGATGACGTGCCCGCGGCAAAAGAGTTTTACGGCAACGTTCTCGGCCTGAAAGTGACCGAGGAAAACGGCATGTTGACGCCCCACCTCGGCGACGACCGCCCAACGCTGGTCTATCCCAAGGGAGACCGGCACGTCCCCGCGTCCTTCACTATCATCAATTTCCCCGTCGCCGACGTCGAAGCGGCGGTGGATGAGCTGACCACACGCGGCGTGATCATCCAGAAGTACGAGGGTTCGCCGATGTCGACCGATGACAAGCGCGTCTTCCGCAAGGGCGGGCCGCCGATCGCTTGGTTCAAGGATCCCGCCGGCAACGTACTCTCGGTGATCGAACCTTCCTGACGCCACGGCGGTTTACCACGAGGCCTCGGCAAACCACCACCCCACGCGGGAAGTTTCCCCCGTGACATGACAGTTTCCACCGCCCTCGTGGTAAACCACCAACGGGTTAGAGAGCCAGGCCGACGTATTTCGTTTCGAGGTATTCCTCGATGCCCTCGGATCCGCCTTCGCGGCCGAAGCCGCTGGACTTGACTCCGCCGAAAGGCGCAGCCGGGTTGGACACGACGCCCTGATTGATCCCGACCATGCCGGTCTGCAGCTTTTCGGAGACCGTGATCGCGCGGGAAAACTCCTTGGTGAACGCGTAAGCGACGAGGCCGAACTCGGTGTTATTGGCCATCGCGATGCCCTCGTCGTCGGTGGTAAACGTGTAGATGGGCGCGACCGGGCCAAAGATCTCCTCGCGGAACATCGTTGCGTCCTCGCTGACACCAGTGAGGACAGTCGGCGGATAGAAATAGCCGTCGCCGTCGAGGGCCTTGCCGCCAGTCAGTGCCGTGGCACCCTTGGCGATGGCATCGTCAACGAGTTGGGCTACCTTGTCGAGTTGCTTGGCTTCGACGAGCGGACCGACCTCGATGTCTTCGTCGGTGCCGCGGCCGATCTTCATCGCACCCATACGCGTGGCCAGTTTCGTGGAGAACTCCTCGGCAACAGATTCGTGGATGATGAAGCGGTTGGCGGCCGTGCAGGCCTCGCCGATATTGCGCATCTTGGCGAGCATCGCCCCGTCGACGGCCTTGTCGATGTCGGCGTCGGCGAACACCAGGAACGGCGCATTGCCGCCGAGCTCCATAGACACCCGCAGTAGACCCTCGGCGCTCTGCCCGATGAGCATACGGCCGACCTCGGTCGAACCGGTGAACGTGAGTTTGCGCAACCGTGGATCGCGAATCAGCGGTTCCATGATTTTGCCGGTCGTCGACGTCGTGACGATGTTGAGGACGCCGTCGGGGAGCCCAGCTTCGGTCAAGATGCCACCGAGCGCAAGCATCGACAACGGCGTGAGCGACGCCGGCTTGATGACCATCGTGCAGCCCGCGGCGATGGCCGGACCGATCTTGCGAGTGCCCATGGCGAGTGGGAAGTTCCACGGCGTGATCATCAGACACGGACCGACCGGTTGTTTCATGGTCAGCAAACGGGTCGCGCCGTTGGGGGCCATCGAAAAGCGGCCGGAGATGCGCACAGCTTCTTCGGCGAACCATCGGAAGAATTCCGAGGCATAAGCGATCTCGGTTTTCGACTCCTTGAGCGGCTTGCCCATTTCCAGCGTCATCAGCATGGCCAGGTCATCGGCACGGTCGGTGATGAGTTCGAAAGCCTTGCGCAGGATTTCGCCGCGATCGCGTGGAGGCGTTGCCGCCCACGACTCCTGTGCCGCGACCGCAGCATCGAGGGCGGACTTGCCGTCGGCGACGCTCGCATCGGCAACCTTGGTGAGCACTCGGCCGGTTGACGGGTCTTCCACGTCAAGGGTCTTGCCACCCTCGGCGTCGCGCCACTGACCGCCGATGAAGAGTTGTTTGCTGACGTTGTCGACTACGGACTTTTCACTCATAGTCCGATGCTAGCCCGGCGCGATGAGCCGCACCGGGCGGAACGCCGCTCAGCCGGTCCGGCGCAACTCCCGCACACGTACGAAAACGAAGCTGCCGACGACGAGGAGTACCGCGAGGATGACGAGTTTCTGGAACACCGACGCATATGGCTCGACGACGTCCCAGTTCTCGCCAAGGCGATAACCGGCGATGACGAAGATCGAATTCCAGATGAGGCTGCCGGCCGTGGTTAGCACGAAGAACGCTAAAGCATTCATCCTCTCGACACCAGCTGGGATCGAGATCAGGCTGCGGAAGAGCGGCACCATCCGGCCGAAGAACACTGCCTTCGCACCGTGCTTGGCGAACCACGCCTCGGTCCGTTCCAAATCGCTGACCTTGAGCAAGGGCGTCTTCTCGAAGACCCGCACGGCCCGATCGCGCCCGAAGAAGAAACCCAGTCCATAAAGGACCATTGCCCCGAACACCGAGCCCACCGTGGTGGCGATGAGCGCACCCATCAGCGAAAACGTGCCTTGGCTCGCGGCGAATCCCGCAAGCGGCAGGATGATCTCGCTCGGGATCGGCGGAAAGAAGTTGTCGAGCGCGACGGCGAGGCCCGCACCGAAAAGTCCAAGACTGTTCATCAGATCGACCGTCCAGCCCGCCAATCCCGTGGTTGGGACATTCGATGCTTCGGCGGCGAGTTGGACAAGAAGGTTCACCCGGTGAGCCTAGCGAATGGACCCACGCCCACCTGATCGTCCTGCCCGAAAGCGTCTAGCGGAGGTCCTCGCCTCGCGGATTGTCGGAATCGGCGACCGGAGCGTCGGCACCGACATCCGGATCCACGTCGTCGGCATTCCGGACATGCTCTCCCGCCCGGCCACGTATGTCTTCGGCCTCGCCGTGCGTCTGTTGCGCCTGCTGCTGCAACCGTTCGGCCTCAATTCGCATCTTTTCCGCTTCGGCTTGCTGACTCCCAGCCTCTGCCTCGCGTTGGCGGGCGTCCAACGCAGCGTCTTTGCCCTGCTCACGCAAGTCGGCAGCAGTTTCCCGCCCATGTTGCTCATGCACAAGGCGTTGGCGTTTGCGACCCACCGCGGCGACGATGCCGATCACGATCACGACAACAACGATTAAGACGATCCATCCAACGGTACTCATCTGTTATCTCCCTCGTAGGCGACAAAGGCGTTAATTCAAGTTAACCCGAAATCGAGGTCGTGACCAGCGGAGAATAGAAACGTCGCTCAAGAGTGGGCCACAGACTCATACCGACTTATGGGGAACTGTTGGACACGCACCGCGCGGGGTGAAAGGATTCGGCCCATGAAATTGGATGGGTGACCCATGCGGGTTGCCTCCAGGAGGTTGTCCCGAATGCGCCATGTACCTGTACCTGATCCCGCAGTCGTCAAGCGACTCAAGGAATTGACAAGCCTCAACGATGACGAGATCGGTGAGGTCGCGAAGGCAGGACGGGTCGTGCATCTGCCGGCGCACTGGGCACTTATTTGGGAGAAGACCCCCGCCGATGCGGCCTACTACATCCTCGAAGGCGAGGTCTCCATCCAACGCAGTCACGAGGAGATCGCCACCCTCGGGGCCGGAGACTTCATTGGCGAGGTCGCTATCGTCAGCCACCGACTCCGCACAGCCACGGTTCTCACCAAGACCGCCGTGACCGCACTCAACTCCAGTGCCGAGCTTGCTGTGGGCCTTGCCGAGCGGATCCCCAGTATCGGCGAAGCGATCCGGGCGAGCACCGCCCAGCGGCTTGAGGTCGACAACGCCGGATGACGGGCGAGGATGAGCCCGCATTCGATCCGTCCGTCGTCATCGAGGCGATCTCGACCTTCCTGCTGGGCGAAGCGCCGAGCCTGTCACGCGAAGACGTCGCCGAACTCTCGGGCCTACCACCGGAGATCACGCGCCAGCGCTGGCGCGCCCTTGGCTTCCCCAAGGTTCCTGATGGTGTTGTCGCCTTCACTCACGCCGATGTCGACGCCCTGCGACTGACCCAGAGCCTCATCGATCTCGGTGTCATCCGGCCCGAGTCGGAGCAGGCGTTCATTCGCACGATTGGCCGAATGGCAAGTGCGCGCGATGCTCGCTTCGGTCATCGACACCAGCCCCGACGAGGAGCTCTCATTGGAGTTGCTCGACGAGATCGTGCCGATCGGCGAGCTGGCCGCCATGGTCGACCGGTTCGAAGAGGTCGCCACAGGCCTCATCACAGATCATCACGGCCAGGTCATCAAGACGATCGGCGATGAAGTCCTCTTCGTCACCGACCAGCCGAAGGATGCCTCGCTCCTGGCCCTGGAACTTCTCGAGGAGCACCTCAACGACGACATGTTCCCCGAAGTGCGTGTTGGGATGGCGTACGGCAACGTGCTCAGCCGCTTGGTCGATGTTTTCGGTCCGGTGGTCAACGTCGCCTCACGACTGACTTCGGTGGCCAAGCCCGGGCGCGCGGGGATCGCTCGTGCGTTGGCCGACGGGCTGCGGGGGGGCGAGGGGCTGCGCATCCGGCGGATGCGTCGCACCGCAGTGAAAGGCTACGACCACCTCGAGCCATGGTCGCTTAAGCGGCCACGCGAAATCGGCGACCCACGACCCACACCGCGCGCAGCTTTCGTAAAGGCAGTTGAGGACGCCCCGGCTCAGGTTGACGACGCCACACGCGTCGCCCGGGCAGCACTCGGAAGTGCGATCGAGCGGCCGCTGCGGGAGAAGAGCCCGAAGCTGGACCGATGATGACCCCTCCCCCAACGATGACGGAGTGCCGTTGCCATAGCGACCCATAACGCTCATCATCTGTAAGGCCATCGCATACGCGATCTCGACAGGCCCGAATCAGTAGAAGTCGCCGGCAGCGCGGGCATTGGGGTCGGCATCCGCGGCCATCGGCACGAAGCGCGAATAATGACCCTGGAAACTGACCGAAACCTTGTTGGTCGGGCCCGAGCGGTTTTTGGCAATGATGATGTCGGCTTCGCCGGGACGTTCGGACTCACCGTGACCGACCGCATCGGGTCGATGGAGCAACAGCACAATGTCGGCGTCCTGCTCGATCGATCCCGACTCGCGCAGGTCGGAGATCTGTGGCGTCTTGTCGGTTCGCTGCTCCGGGCCACGGTTGAGCTGGCTGATCGCGACAATCGGAATTTCGAGTTCTTTGGCGAGCAGTTTGATCTGGCGGGAGAACTCCGAGACTTCGACCTGGCGGTTTTCGACTCTTTTGCCCGAAGTCATCAACTGGAGATAATCGATGACAACAAAATCGAGACCGTGCATCTTTTTGATCCGGCGGGCCTTGGACCGGATCTCGGGCATTGTCAGATTGGGGCTGTCGTCGATGACAATGTTGGCGCTCTGCACCTTGGGCATGCTGCGGCTGATCGAATCCCAGTCCCGTTTGCCCATGCCGCCGCCACGCATGAGGTGGATGCCGACCTTGGCCTCGGCCGACAACAAACGCATGGCGATCTCGGCACCGGTCATCTCGAGCGAGAAGATCGCGCTCGACATATTGTTCTTGATCGAGGCGGCACGGCAGAAGTCCAGGCCCAGCGTCGACTTGCCGACACCTGGTCGGGCCGCGACCACAATCATCTGACCCGGCCGGAACCCGGTGGTGAACTTGTCGAGCTCGGCGAAACCCGAGGGCACTCCGGACATCACGCCGTCGCGGTTCTGGATCGCGTCGATCTCGTCGATCGTGTAGTCCATGAGGTCGCCGATTTTGCGGTAGTCCTCAGCCTTGTTGCTGCCGTCGACGTCGAGAACTTCAGCCTGGGCCCGGTCGACGATGTCGGTGATCTCGCCTTGTTCGGCATAACCAAGGGCGGCGATCTTGCCGCCGACCTCGACGAGTCGTCGCAGAATCGCCTTTTCGCGAACGATCTCGGCATAGAAATCGACGTTGGAGGCGATCGGCACGCCGGCAACCAAGGTATGGAGGTAAGGCGCTCCGCCGATCCGGGCGAGTTCGCCCCGGCGTTGCAACTCGGCGGCGACCGTGATCGCATCGGCGGGCTCACCGCGCTGGGCAAGAGAACCGATGGTGTCGAAGATGAGTTCGTGAGCGGGGCGATAGAAGTCGCGGCCTGCGAGGATGTCGGTCGCCGGATCGATGGCCTGCTTGCTGAGCAGCATCGCACCCAGGACACTCTGTTCGGCGGGGAGATCCTGGGGCGGGACCCGTCCCGGACCGTGATCGTCGTCGGGTTCGACGTCGGCCGCGTAGAGGTCCGTCACACTCACAAATAACTCCCCTTCGGTCTCTGATCCGAGACTAGATTGCGGCACTGACAGAAGCCCGACGAGCCACAGTAGGCTCCCGGTGGGATCAGGTGGAAGCGCGAGCCTCACAGGGGGTGTGAACAAAGTCCAAAAACCTGTGGAGAAACGCCCGAATGCTTGTGCACAGTCTGTTGATAGAGGTGTGGAAAAGGAACCAAGTGTTCCGCCACAACATGCTCTGACCTGCACAGACGTGATGCACAAGGTGTGGAGACAAAATAAACCTGAGCAATCTACATCCACGGGTGCCTGTTCATAGACTTGTCGACAAAACCTGTAGATTGATAGTCACATGAGGCTATTGACAAACGACGATCGCGCGATTTTCGCCCTCGCGGTCCCCGCATTCGCGGCCCTGATTTCCGAGCCGCTCATGTTGTTGGCCGACACGGCGATCATCGGCCACCTCGGGACTGTTGAACTCGCCGGATTGGCAGTTGCCGCGACCATCTTGGGCACCATCGTCGGCCTCTGCATTTTCCTCGCCTACGGCAGCACTGCAGCCGTCGCCCGACGCCACGGGGCCGGCGATGAACGCGGTGCGCTCACCCTCGGCTTGAGCGGCCTGTGGCTCTCCGTCGGCCTCGGGGTCACCCTCGCCGCGTTGACGGCTTTGCTATCTGGGCCGCTCACACGAATTCTTTCCAGCTCAGCAGCAGTCGCGGATCAGGCCCATACCTACCTGCTGATTTCGACTCTCGGAATTCCCGCGATGCTCGTCGTCCTCGCCGCGACCGGCGCTTTGCGCGGAGTCCTCGACCTGCGCACTCCGCTCATCGTCATGATCGCGGCAAATGTGCTCAATGTCTTTCTCAATCTGGGCCTTGTCTACGGGGCCGGTTGGGGGATCGCCGGAGCCGCGACCGGCACCGTCATCGCCCAGTGGGTCGCGGCGATTTGGCTTGCCGGAAACGTTCTGCGCAAAGCCAAAAGTGCGGAGTCGCGGGTCCGCCCGATCGTCGGCGAAATCATCAGCGCCGCGCGCTATGGGGTGCCCCTGGTCATCCGCACCATCACTCTTCGCGCCTCGTTGCTGATCGCGACAGCGGTCGCGGCCACTCAGGGCGACTCCTCGTTGGCGGCGCACCAGATCGCCGTGACCATCGTGACCCTCCTGGCCTTCGCCCTCGATGCCATCGCTATCGCCGGCCAGGCACTCACCGGCCGGTCTCTCGGCGCGGCGGACCCCACGCGCACTCGTCAACTCACCCGGCGCATGATCGGCTGGGGTGCCGCTTGCGGTGTGGCCGCCGCGCTGGCGTTGCTGACCTTCCACACGCTCATCCCGCGGCTGTTCAGCCCCGATGCGCAGGTCCAGTCGGTGCTGATCCCGGTATTGGTCGTCGTCGCCGTCATCCAGCCGTTGTCCGGCGTCGTGTTCGTGCTCGACGGCGTGTTGATCGGCGCGGGCGACGGCGCCTTCCTCGCCTGGGCGGGACTCCTCGTGCTCGCCGTCTATGCTCCGCTGGCCCTCGTCGTCCAACGGTCCGATGCGGGTCTGACCTGGCTCTGGATTGCCTACGGTGGCTTCATCGCAGCCCGGCTCGTGACACTGTATGCACGACAACGAGGGGGCAAATGGATGGTGCTGGGCACATGACCGTCGAGTATGCGCCGGGCCGGCCCATCGACATCTATGGTCCAGCGGCCGCGACGACTGTCTTGCTCTGGCACGGCAGCGGACCGAATGAGCGTGACGTCCTGGCTCCGCTCGCGACGGCTGTGGCTGACCGCGGCGTCCTGGTGCTCGTACCCGATTGGGATTCGACGAAACCCGACGGCGGTCATGCGGACCTCTTGCGATCGGTGAAATTCGCCCGCGAACGCGGAGACTCGCGTTTGGTCGTCGCGGGCTGGTCGCTCGGCGGCACGGCAGCGGCAAGCCTGGCGATCAACGCCCGGAAGCTCGGATTGGATTCAGTCCCGGCCGTTTGTCTGGCCGGAGCGTTCCTGACGACTGACCCACTCTCGGGGCAACCCTTCACCTCGTTCGAGCCGTCGCCCCGCGCACCGGGATCGATCCGGCTGGTTCACGGCACGCGCGACGACATCGTCGACATCGCAGGCTCGAGGGCGTTCGCCGCGGCCCTGCAGTCGGCCGGCTGGGAAGCCGATCTCACCGAGCTCGACACCGATCATGCGGGCATTGTCGGGGCCGAGTTTGTTGCCGAGCGCTCCCGCTGCGTTCCGTCACAAGACACCCAGGTGATTGCGGCATTGGAACAGGTCGTCGACCTCATAGTCCAGTCAACCTCGCCGCCTCGACCAAGGCTTTGAACAATCCCACATCCGCCTGCGTTTCGGGGTGCCACTGGACGGCTAGCCAGAACAGCCAATCCGGATCTTCAAGGGCTTCGGTCGTGCCGTCCTCAGTGTGTGCCGAGGCAGTCAGGCCCGGATGCGTCGCCACCGACTGATGGTGATGACAACGCACCGAAGGTCCCCTCCCCAGGATCCGCGACAACTCCGTCCCTTCGCTGCGGGAAATGTCGACGCCGCCATAGTCATCACCACCGGGCGAATGTCGTTCGTCGCCAAGATTGTCGGGGAGGTGCTGGTCGAGCCGGCCGCCGGCGTGAACAGCCATGACCTGCATGCCGCGGCAGATGCCGAGGACCGGCAACATTGTGGCTGCGGCAGCGTCAAGCAGCGCGGATTCCCACTCATCACGGTCTTCGCGCCAGCCCGCCGTATGAGTGCCGGCTACGCCGCCATAGCGCCTCGGATCGATGTCGGCCCTGCCAACGCGACCGTATTGCATCTAGACCTTTGAAGCGCTTTTTTCTTCCCGGGGCTCTGTCCATTTTTAGAACTCAGTCCATTTCAGACATAAGTGAACCGCCCCACACGGCGAGGTATGGGACGGTTCATTTAAAAGGTTACTTCTTGAAGCCGACCTTGGTGTAGTCGGGGTATTCGAACTGCCGTGCGCCGTAGTTCACGAGGCCCTTGGTAACACCGAAGATCTCCGGGATCGGGGCGATCGGGACTAGCGGAACATAGGAATACAGTTCCTTGTCGATCGCGTTCGCGAGCACGGTCCGCTTGGTCGGATCGAGTTCAGCATTGGCAGTCGCCCAGAGGCCGGCCAGTTTGTCGTCGGTGATGCCGGTGAAGTTCTGGCCCGAATCGATAGGATTGAACAACGCCTGCGTCGTCGAGACCGGGAACGCGGCGCCCTCCCAGCTGAACGTCACCATGTCGAAGTTCAACGGGATCACATAATCGTTGAAGTACTTCGTGCTCGGCACCGTGTCGAGAGTGATAGTGATTCCGGCCTTTTTCAGGTAGCCCTGGATCAGCTGTGCACGCTGCGCATTGGTCGGGGTGTCCGCAGGCACCGTGATCGACAATGCCAGCGGCTTGCCGTCTTTGGCAAAGACACCATCGGAGCTCTTGGTGTAGCCGGCCTCCTTGAGCAACGCCTCG
>JACMOZ010000260.1 GCA_014377785.1 Aeromicrobium sp. | reverse complement strand
GCGTTGAGCGGCGTCATCACGAACCCCGGCACGAGCGTGTTGCAGGTGACGCCATACGGCGACCATGCCTCGGCCTGTGAACGGGCCAGCGACTCCAACGCCCCCTTGGATACGCCGTATGCGCCGCTCTGGACGAACGCCCGATGCGCCTGCTGGGAGGTGATGTGGATGATCCGTCCGAAGCCCCGTTCGGCCATGCCGGGCCCGAACCGCTGTCCCAGCAGGTAGGGCGCATCCAGGTTCACCGCCATCGTGGTGTCCCACACATCCTCGGCCAGCTCGCCCATCGGCGGCCGCAGGTTGACCCCGGCGCAGTTGACGAGGATGTCGGGCTCCCCGAACGCCTCGGCTGCCTCCTCGGCCGCCGCCCGCAAACCGTCGCGGGTGCTCAGGTCGGCGCTCACCCAAGCCGCCCGGCGGCCGTGGGCCGCCAGCTCGCTCACCGTAGCGGCAAGCTCCGCCTCCCTGCGCGCCACGACCAAGACGCTTGCCCCAGCGCACGCGAGGGCCATGGCGATGGCTCGGCCGATTCCGGAACTGCCGCCGGTTACCATAGCGACCCGGCCGTCAAGCGAGAACAGTTCGGAGAGGTAGGTCTGCGAGGTCATGCCAGCACCCTAAACGGCGCGCTCACAGCGGAACGCCCGGGGCGACCCGTGGCTCAAGTCGATAGTGCTCCCTTCGAAGCAGTCCGTCGTGCGTTTGTAGCCTGTCGGCGACTCTGGACGAATTACCTGAGTCACCAAGAGCACCGGCCACTCCGGGTACACACACCAAGAGCCGCTATTTCGCCGGAAGTAGAGAGGTCACGGCCGCGGGAGTCTTGTCCTATCGCTCAGGTCCCGTTCCTACCGCGAGATCGCGAGCCGGCCCCTTGGGAGTCTGCTGGCGACGCGATCGCTGCGCTGATCACTGCGTCGGCGATGACCACCTCGGAGCCGGCGAGACCAACGGAGCAATAGACGGTCACGTCTGAATGGCTGATGCGTCCGGGCGCGACACCGTCGATTATTGCGCCCAGATGAACCAGATCGCGACCGGTGAAGAACGGTTCGGTGTAGTTGGCGGCCTGTGCTGGAGAGTCGGACACAGCCACCTGCGCCCTGTCGAGCAGACTGACCGGGACCTCGTGAGCAGAGGCCAGTTTCGGCCCGACCGTGGCCAAATGGGTGCCCGGCCCGACCCACTCATCCTTGAGCGCCGGTATAGAAGAGCGAGTAGCCACGATGATCACGTCGGCGCCTTCGGCTGCCTGCTGCGCCTCGCTCACCGGCTGCGAGGGAAGGCCTAGCTCAGATCGGGCGCGGTCGGCGAAGACAGTCCGATGCTCCAGCGTCGGGCTGAACACGCGGACCTCGGTGACGGAACGGACAGCGGTCAACGCCCACAGCTGGGCCCACGCCTGAACGCCACTACCGATCACCGCGACCGTATGGGCGTCCTCTCGGGCCAACTTGTCCGCCGCGACCGCTCCCAACGCCCCAGTGCGCCGTACTCCAAGTTCTTGCCCGACGACAATCCCCCGAAGCTTGCCCGTTCCACTCCAGACCAGGACCGCCTGATCGGACGAGCCCGGCCACGAACCGTAGGCACGAAAGCCGACCAAGCCGTCTGGGTAACCGCCGACGGTGAACGCCAAGTCAACATTTCCGGCGCCGGCATGCAGCCGTGGAGGCGAGGCCAGCCGCCCATGCCAAGAGTCGAGGACGGCCCGCCGGGCCGCGTCCACTGCCAACGCCGGAGTCAACAGAACCTTCACGATCTCATCAGATAACGTCAGCACTTCTTCATCCTCTTCCACTGGATCGGTCCGTCTCATTCGTCGCCGCCGACTCGGCGATACGGCATCACCACCGTGGCCGAAGCGTAGGAACTGTCCTGTGACTGGACCTTGTTGACATTAGCCCTTGGGTTGGATTTGGTAGCTGCGGTCGGGGGTCTTCGTGCCTCGATGATGCCCCGGCTCTTCTACCTGTAGTGACGCCCTTTTGCTCCGAAATCCACTGTCAGTGGCCGGTTCTAGTCTGGGGGTATGAGCTTTTCAGTGCCGCGAGACGAGGAGTTGATCGACTTGATTGTCGGTCGGCAGAAGGCTTCCGTCGTCCTCGAAGCGGCCAATGCGGCGGCGATGCTCGAGTTCGTCGAGTTGAGGCGCGCCGATGGTCGACTCAAGCTCGGCGGTGCTGCCGCGGGAGATCTTGAGGCAGGCCACGCCGTCTTCGAGCTGTCGCTTGCACTTTGCCTTCCCGTTGGCACGATCGAGACACAACTGGCTCGTGCCCGTCGGGTGCGCTCGTTGTTGCCTGACCTATGGCGAGCCTGGATCGCTGGCGAACTCTCGAGCATCAAGGTCGCCCGGATTGACGATGCCGCCCGTCGGTTGTCCACGGTTGCCTCTGTTGCGCTTCTGGACCAAAAGGTAGTCGCCGTGGCGACCTTCAAAACACTCGGTCAGTTGCAATCGTGGCTGACGAGGTTTGTCGCACGTGTCGAAGCCGGTCGCACCCGACAGCGGGCTCGTGAAGCCCGCGCGACGCGCCGTGTGTGGGTCAGTCCCGACTATGACTCGATGTCATGGCTAAACGCCAAACTCGAATCCCTCGACGCTGCACAGATCGATGCACGACTCGACATGCTGGCCCGCGCTGCCGGTTCCGTCGACGACCGGACGATGGACCAACGCCGTGCCGATGTTTTCCGAGACCTGTTGCTGGGGCGTGTCGACAACGGCTTTGGGGGAGACCCGGCACCGGCCGCAACGACGGTGATCGGGGTTGTCGTGCCGATCCAGACCCTCGTCGGCGACTCCGACCTGCCGGGCGAAACTTTTGACCGATCGATGAGCGTTTCTGCCGACATTGTGCGCGAGCGTGCGGTCCAACCGGGCACCCTCTTCTGGCGGCTGCTTACCGATGAGCGCGGCCACCTGCTCGACGCCACGCAACTTGGCCGCTTCCCGAGCGACAAGCTCGGGTTTGCGGTCAAGGTTCGCGACGGGGTCTCGACCTTTCCGACCAGCAGTGTCCCTGCCGGACGTTGCGACCTCGACCATTCGATCGCGCATTGCGGTCATCCGCGCTGTGGCGATCCAGCGCACGGCCCGACCACAGCCTCGAACCTCGGTCCGCTCGACCGGAGAGCCCACAACCTGAAAACCGCCGGCGCCGTGAGCCTTCGACAACCACAGCCCGGAGTCTTCGAATGGACCACGAGGACCGGGCACACCTACACCAAGCGATCTGAGCCGCTTCCTGTAGCCGAGTGGCCCGTAGCCGACTGGCCTGTTGGCGAGCGGCTAGAGAACTATGAGCTTGACCGACACTTCTCCGAACGTCAGATCGAGGCGGCCTCGGTCGGGCAGGACCTCTGGGACCGGACGTGGGATCCAGCCTGGGAAACGGCCTGTTACGCCTGAGGTGTTACGTCCGACTTGGGGTAGCGGACGGTTCAGTCCGTGGACGATCATCGGCCGCGACGAGACAGAGCGGGTTCCCGGCAAGTAGGATGCTCAGCGGCACAACCTGCGAGGTGCCCCTGAGGGGGAGAATCGGGAAGCCGGTGAAAATCCGGCACAGGGCCCGCTACGGTGACCCCGAGTTGCCGATCACGCGCTCCGGCGCAGCCACTGGATGAGCATCTGGGAAGGCGATCGGTGGACGTCGACGGGAAGTCCGAAGACCGGCCTCGCATCGACTTCAACCGCGGGAGCCCCATGCCTTCGAACGATCTCTACGACGTCATCAACCGCCGCCGCGATGTGCGCGCCGAATTCAGCGGCGAGCCAATCGACGCCGAGGCCCTCAATCGGGTGTTGGCCGCCGCGCACGCGGCCCCGAGTGTCGGGCATACCCAACCCTGGGACTTCGTCCTCGTCCGCGATCCAGCCACACGCACCGCTTTCCAGCACCACGTGCAATCCGAACGGGAAATCTTCAACAGCACTCTCGACACGGAGCGAAGGGAAGCTTTTTCCCGCATCAAAGTCGAAGGGATCTTGGAGTCAGGTCTCGGCGTGGTCGTGACGTATGACGCCAGCCGTGGCGGCCAACATGTGCTCGGCCGCCACGCGATCGCCGACGCCGGACTCTATTCGACCTGCCTGGCGATCCAGAACCTGTGGCTCGCGGCAACTGCCGAAGGGCTTGGCGTCGGCTGGGTGTCGTTCTATCGGGAGGAGTTCCTCGCCGATCTGCTCGACATACCTCAAGGAATCCGACCGATCGCATGGCTGTGCCTGGGGTCGGTAACAGAACTCCAGAATGTGCCCGATCTCGAACGCCACGGATGGCGGCAAAAGCGGCCGGTCGCCGAAGCCATCCACCTTGAGCGCTACGGGAAGCGAATGTCTTAACGACTGTCGTGGGCGTCGGTGCCTCGAAGGCGATCCATCTGGCGACGGTCGCGCTTGGTTGGCCGGCCGGCTCCGGGGTCACGCCTCGGCATGACGGTTCGCTCCTCTTTGGGTGGGGGTGGAGGCGTCAGATCTTCCAGGCACTCGGCGGCAACCGTCGCGCCGACTCGTTTCGTTATGAGACGCCGCACGACGACGGTGCGCTCGCCGGCAGTCGTGCGCGCCACGACCCGGTCGCCGATCTTGACGGATTGAGCGGGCTTGGCCCGATTGCCATTCACCCGTATGTGGCCGGCCCGACAGTCGGCGGTCGCGGCCGAACGCGTCTTATAGAGGCGCACCGACCAGATCCATACGTCCACGCGCACTTCACTCATGTCCACAGTGCTCATGTCCACAGCGCTCAACTCCACGGTCCGACTCTAGGCGCACGGTGTTACAAATTTCGCTGTCAGGGTCGGCTGCCAGACTGACGCAATGGACGCAATGGATCAAACCAGCACCGACACCCGCACCGAGGCCCTCGAAGTTCTGAAGGTTCTCACCGGCAGAGATGACGCGGTGTTCCACGACGGCCAGTTCGAAGCCATCGCGGCATTAGTCGACTACCGGCGGCGTGCGTTGGTCGTGCAGCGAACGGGTTGGGGCAAATCGGCCGTCTACTTCATCGCCACGCTGTTGCTGCGTCGCCAGGGCGCCGGCCCGACGCTCTTGGTGTCCCCGTTGCTCGCACTGATGCGCGACCAGGTTGCGGCGGCGGAGCGGGCAGGGGTGCGCGCCGTTGCCATCAACTCGGCCAATCAACACGAATGGGATGACGTCCGCGCTCGGCTCGCGGCCGACGACGTCGACATCCTGCTGGTCTCGCCCGAACGGCTCAACAATCCCCGGTTCCGCGACGAACAATTGCCGGACCTCGTCCGGCGGATCGGCATGCTCGTGGTCGACGAAGCCCACTGCATCTCCGACTGGGGCCATGACTTCCGCCCCGACTACCGACGACTGGCCCAACTCATACGCGACCTCCCCGCTGAGGTGCCGGTCCTGGCCACGACCGCCACTGCCAATGAGCGCGTGGTCACTGATGTCGCCGAACAACTCGGGAGCGCCTCCGGTCAAGCGCCCGTCCTGACGATTCGCGGCTCCCTCGCCCGCAAGTCGTTGCGCCTCGGCGTGTTGAGCCTGTCCGACTCACGCGATCGTCTCGGCTGGCTGCTCACGCACCTCGACGACCTGCAGGGGAGCGGGATCATCTATGCCTTGACGGTTTCCACCGCCGAGGACACGGCCCGGCTTCTGCGCGAGGCCGGCCATACGGTGCGCGCCTATACCGGACGCACCGATCCCGAAGAACGCGAGCAGTCCGAACGCATGCTCAAAAACAATGAACTCAAAGCGCTCGTTGCCACCAGCGCCCTCGGCATGGGTTTCGACAAACCCGATCTTGGCTTCGTGATCCATTTGGGTGCTCCTTCGTCACCGGTGGCCTACTACCAACAAGTGGGACGCGCCGGTCGCGCGACCGATAATGCCGATGTCCTGCTGATGCCGGGGAGAGAAGACAAAGACATCTGGTCGTACTTCGCTACCTCCTCGATGCCCGATGAGGATCGGGCTTCGGCGGTCCTCGGAGCACTCGATGCCAAACCGCTGTCGACTCCCGCGTTGGAGGCACGCGTCAATCTGCGTCGCACGCCACTCGAACTGTTGCTCAAGGTCCTCGACGTCGATGGGGCCGTACGGCGAGTGAGCGGAGGTTGGGTCAAGACCGGAGAGCCCTGGTTTTATGACCGCGAACGCTACGACCGTATCGCCGCATCCCGCGAAGCCGAACAACAATCGATGATCGCTTATGAGCGCACGGCCGATTGCCGTATGCAGGCCCTCCAACGCGACCTCGACGACGAAACGGCCTCGCCGTGTGGCCGCTGCGACAACTGCACGACGGCCTGGTATCCCAGTGATGTCGCCAGCTCGGCTGCTCATACGGCCTCGGCTGCCTTGGATCGGGTCGGCATCGAAATCGAACCACGGGCCCAATGGCCGACCGGAGCCGACCGACTCGGAGTGCAAGCGAAAGGCAAGATTCCGGTCGAAGAACGGATTGAAACCGGCAGAGCGCTGGCCCGACTCACCGACCTGGGCTGGGGTGTCCCGCTCCGCGAGATTTTCGCCCCCGGTGCGGTCGATGCCCCGGCAAGTCCGTCCATGCTGGAGGCGTGCGTCCGGGTGCTCGCCGACTGGAACTGGGGCGAGCGGCCGGCCGCGATTGTGCAGATGCCGTCGCGAGCACACCCCCAACTCATCGACTCGGTTGCGCGCTGGTTGTCCGAACGAGGCCGTTTGCCGTTGCTAGGCACGTTGAGTCCAATCGGCAATGGCCCGGCCGGCGCCCCAGGCGGCAACAGCGCCTTTCGGCTCGCCAATGTGTGGGACCAATTCGAGATAGGTCCCGAACTCGCCGCCGGTCTCGCCGCATATCCCGGTCAGCCCATCCTTCTCGTCGACGACCGGGCTGACAGCCGGTGGACGGTCACCGTAGCCGGCCGATTGCTGCGTCGAAACGGCGTTTCCGCGGTCTTGCCCTTCGTTCTCGCCGCAGTTGGATGACCACTAAACTTGATCTTGTGACGCCGACTGATGCTTCGCGCGAGGTGAGCCTCGTGCCCGATCGTGAACGCGGCTCCGGTTTCCTCCTGCGGGTCAATCAGACCGATCAGTCCTATGTCGATCTTGACGACCCGACGGTGCTGGAATTCGACTACATCCAGCGTATGGCCGATGCCATCGACGCCTTTGAGGCGACCAGCCGGTCCATCCGCGTCATTCACATCGGCGGGGCGGGCATGACGTTGCCGCGCTATGTCGCGGTGACCCGACCACGATCGCCTCAAATCGTGCTGGAGCCCGATGAGGTCCTCACCGCGTTTGTCCGTGAGCATTTGCCATTGCCGCCGCGCTCTGGCATCAAAGTCCGCGGGGTCGGCGGCCGTGAAGGCATCGCGGCGATGAGGCCGGACTATGCCGACGTCGTGATCCTGGACGCCTTCAACGGCGCGCGTGTGCCGGCTGACCTCGTCACCTCCGAGTTCTTCGCGCAGGTGTCCGACGTCCTTGTCGACAGCGGAGTGTTCCTGCTCAACCTCGCCGACCGCGCGCCCTTCGGCTACCTGCGCCGGGTGTTGGCCGGACTCGGCGACCAGTTCACGACAATTCTGATGAGCGCCGAACCCGCAACGTTCAAAGGCCGCCGGTTCGGCAACATCCTGGTCTGCGCCTCGCGGGCCGCGCCCGCACACCAGGAGTTGGCGCACCAGGAGTTGGCGCGGAAGGCCGCACGATCCGCATTTCCCTATCGCGTCCTGACCAACGACATCGTGCGGCGCACGTTCGCAGCAACCGAACCGTTTACCGATGGCGACTCCGCGATGTCACCCGAACCGCCCGGCGGCAAGGGGTTTTTCAGTTGACCCGAAACGGAGTCCGGATTCGTTGTCGGTGCAACCCATTAGCGTGAGCGTCGTGAGAATCCTGCATACGTCCGATTGGCATCTGGGTCGCACCCTGCATGGCGTCGACCTGCACGAACATCAGGAAGCCTTTCTCGATCATCTGGTCGAACTCGTGCAGACGCGCGACATCGACGCCGTCCTCGTGTCCGGAGATGTATATGACCGGGCCTTTCCCGCCGTCGACACGGTCAATCTTCTGTCCCGGACGCTCACCCGGCTGAGCCGGCACACGACGGTGATCGTGACGCCGGGCAATCACGACTCGGCCGCCCGATTGGGTT
This sequence comes from Aeromicrobium sp., assembly GCA_014377785.1. Lineage (GTDB taxonomy): Bacteria > Actinomycetota > Actinomycetes > Propionibacteriales > Nocardioidaceae > JACMOZ01. The sequence continues at coordinate 978 of JACMOZ010000260.1, read as the reverse complement.
TCGGCTCCGAGCTGATGCGCGACAGCGTCCGTATTCTCGCCGATGTCGGTGACGTGGATACGCCGGTGGTGCTTGCCGGCGAGGGCTTCGACGTCGCCGTTTACGGTCTGCCCTACCTCGACCCGGATCTTGCCCGAGTCTCGTTCGCCACGAGTGAGGGCGACTTGCCGCCGCGGTCGCATGAAGGCGTCCTCACTGCCGCCATGCAGCGTATCCGCGCCGACCTCGCCAGCCGGTCTGCCACGGAGCGTCCGGTCCGCTCCATCGTCATGGCTCACGCGTTCATCGTGGGAGGTCTTCCCTCCGACAGTGAACGCGACATCACCATCGGCGGCGTCGACTCGGCACCCTCGGCGGTCTTCGAAAGCGTGGACTATGTCGCCCTCGGCCACCTGCACGGTCCGCAAAAGATCACCGTTCCCCATTCGATGACGGTGGCGCGCTATTCCGGCTCGCCGCTGGCCTACTCCTTCTCCGAAAGAGACCACAACAAGTCAACGGTGTTGCTCGAGTTCGGCCCTGACGGGCCACCGAGAGTCGAACTGATCCCCGCGCCGGTGCCTCGCCGGCTCAAACACCTCGAGGGCACCATGGACGCGCTACTCGGCTCCGACAACGCCGAATGGGCCGAGGCTTGGGTGCGGATCTTCGTGACCGATTCTCTTTATCCAACAGACATGCAAGCAAGGCTGCGTGCGCAATTTCCATACGCCCTCGCCATCGCGCATGTGCCGGAAGCCTCGTCAGCGACGGCAGCGGCTCCGGTTGTGACCGAAGCCATGAATCCCCTCGAGGTGACCGGCCAGTTCGTCGAGTATGTGACAACGACGGCGCCCACCGATGAAGAATCCGCACTCCTGCAAATGGCATATGAGGCTGTCAACGCACGAAAGCGGAGCGGCTGATGCAGCTTCACACGTTGACATTTCAGGCGATCGGTCCATTCGACGGCGTCCATACCATCGACTTCTCCCGCCT
>JACMOZ010000031.1 GCA_014377785.1 Aeromicrobium sp. | reverse complement strand
GCGGGCTCGCATGCGCTCTGACATCTCGCGCATCCCCAGGACAACCTTGTGATTGTCGCCGCCGGTATGCAGTGACATCACATCGTCCTGAGTGATCGGTGGAACCGAAACATGGGAAACGAGGGGATGGATCGGGCGGTCGTCGACCTCGCCGGTGCCGAACAGCACTTCGTGGAGTTTTTCGCCGCGCTTGAGTCCGGTGTGGACAATGTTGATGGGCCGGCGCGACTGGTCGATCATCTGGCGGGCCACGTCGATTATCTTCACCGGGTCGCCCATATCCAGCACGAGGGCTTCGCCGTCGCGGCCGATTGCGGCCGCCTGGATGACGAGTTGCACGGACTCGTGAATGGTCATAAAGAATCGAGTGACTTCGGGGTCAGTGACCGTGACGGGGCCGCCGGACTTGATCTGTGAGGCAAAGGTCTTGAGCACCGAACCGCGGGTGCCCAGCACATTGCCGAAGCGAACGCTGAGATAGGTGCCAGTGGACGTCGAGCCGACTGCCGTGGTCAGGCCTTCGGCGATGCGTTTGGAATAGCCGAGCACGTTTTCGGGGTCGGCGGCTTTGTCGGTTGAGATGTTGACGAAACGCTCGACCCCCACGGAGCGGGCCGCTTTGAGAACATTCAGGGTGCCGAGGACATTGGTCTTGACCGCTTCGGCGGCCTGACCTTCGAGCATGTTGACATGTTTGAGGGCGGCAGCGTGAAAGACGACCTCAGGTCGGCGGTTTTCGAAGACTTCCTGCAGGCGCTTGGCGTCGCGGATGTTGGCGAGGATGGCATTGGGTGACTCGAGGTCGGCGCGACCACTCAGCGTCAGCATGAGTGCATGCAGGGCCGATTCGTCGCGGTCGAGCATCATGAGTTCGGCCGGACCAAAAGAACTGATCTGGCGGCAGAGCTCGGAACCGATCGAACCCCCGGCACCGGTCACGAGGACGCGCTTGCCGTTGAGATAACCGGCGATCGACCTGATGTCCGTGTCGATCTGGTGCCGACCGAGGAGATCTTCCGGTGCGATATCGCGGACGGCGGCGTATTCGACGCCGCCCATCAACTCATCGACGCTGGGAAGCACCTTGACGTCGAGTCCGGCCGATCGTGCCAAGGTATTGATGCGGCCCATGGCCTCGGAATTCGCGCTGGGGATCGCGATGACAATAGTGTTGGTGGTCAGTCTGTTCGCCGCGTCGGCGAGTTTGTCGATGGTGCCGACGACCGGGACACCGCGAAAACGGAAATGGCGTTTGCGCTTGTCGTCGTCGACCATGCCGACGGGATTCCAGGTGTGTTTGTGGTCGCGTTGCATCGATTCGATGAGTTGGCGCGCCCCGTCACCTGCACCGATGATGAGGACGTCCGTCGTGACGATGCCAAACGTGTTGGGTTTGGCGTCGCGCACCATAAACCTCCACAAGGCACGTGGCCAAGCGGCAGCGATCAGCGCGAAACACATGGCGATGATCGGTGTCGTGCGAGCGGTATAGGCCGACGGCGCCATGGCATTGAAAAAGGCGATCGCGACACCAACCACGACCATGACACTGGCGAGGAGGAACATCTCCTCAAAACTGCCGAGGCCGGAGCGTCCCTGGTGAAGCCGCACGAGCCAAGCCAACAAGCAATGCAGGACCGCGGCCGCAATGCCCAGCAAGAGCACGCCGCGCAGTGGTATGTGGCCGCCGGACTGGCTTACGTGGACGGCATCGGAAATAGTCCAGGTTTCGAGTCGTACGCCCGAGGCGGCAACAAAGGCGCCGATCCAAGCAAACGAGTCAAGCACAATCAGTTCGGTTACGCGATGAGTGCGCAATTGGCGGACGAACCAACCGCGCACAGCGACCCCCTGAGAATTGTCTTGGCCTTCTTACAGTATCGCTTTCTTGGTCGCAAATGGCGACCATTTCGTAAACGTGACGCACCACATAAGAAAGTTAGACTGCTCTCAGCTGACCGATTGCGCGTTGCCGAGTGTGGTATCCGGGTTGGCGGCAAGATAGGACTCGACGTCGTCGTCGCGAAGAGCCTTGAACAATTCGGCGCTCTTTGCCTTGTCCACGACAACGATGCTTCCGGCGATCGGGTCGCTCGCTGTGCCCTTGGTCGGGATTGTCATGAACGTGACATTGCCGGGCCGAATGTTACGCATCGAGAGCGCGAGTGAACGCATGTCCGAAGCGGACCAGTTGTCGTCGACAGCCATATTTTTCGTGAACGAGTCGAGCGTCTGTTTCAAACGGATCGGATTGGTAAGTGTGCCCTTGTCGACCAACTTGGTCATGATCGCGCGGAGGAAGTTCTGCTGGCGTTTCACCCGGTCAAAATCGCCATTCGGAAGATTGTGCCGCTCGCGGACGTAGGCGAGTGCCGTCTTGCCCTTGAGGCCCACCGTGCCCTGACCGGGGACCGTGACCGTGACGCCGCCGAGCGCGTCGGTGATCGATTCGAAGCCATCCCAGTCGACCATAGCCAGGTGATCGATGCGCAGTTTAGTGAAGTTCTCGATCGTGGAGATCGCCCCGGACGGCCCATAGAGAGACAACGCGGCGTTGATCTTGGTGTCTTGGCGCGGTTCGCCGGCGCTGTCATAGACCTTGACGTAGCTGTCGCGCGGGACCGAAATCACGTAGGCCTTTTTGCGGTCGGCGCTGAGGTGCACCAGCATCGTGGTGTCGCTGCGATATTTGCCGGTCGGCCAGTTGGAGGAAGCGGCGTCGTCGAGAATCGATTTCCCACCGGGGGTTCGGGCACTGCCGGCATCGGCGCCCAGCATCAGCAGGTTGAGGGCATTGCCCGTGTCCGCCGGCGGTCGCTGTGCCTCGTTGATCGTGACGGGCACTTTCCTGATGTTGCTGAGGCTGCTATTGAGTATCAACGCAAAGCCTGCGACCGACACGATGAGGATGGAGACCAAAGCGAGAAAGGCGATCAACGCGAGCCGGTGGCGCCGGGAGAAGCCACGGCGTGGTTCGACAGCGTCATCAACGTCCACGGGGCCGTCGGCGACCTTCTTATTACGCAAGCCCATAGGGGACGGCCTCTTTCTGGTCTGGGTTCAAGGGAATGAGGCGCGGAAGACTATTGGACGTCCTTCGGCGGTTTGAGCGCCGCGTCCGGATACTTCGTGAGGTAGTCGTCGACCGTGTCGCTTTTGAGTGCAGTGAAGAGTTCCTTGGATTTCGCTTCGTCGACGTTGACGACGCTACCGTAGGTCGGATCAGTGGAGGTGCCGGCGACCGGAAGCGTCATGAAGGTGACGT
>JACMOZ010000030.1 GCA_014377785.1 Aeromicrobium sp. | reverse complement strand
GGTGTTTGGGCCTGTTTTTTTCCCTTCCACGAGGGGGGGGGGCCCCCCCGCTTCCCCTTGGGGGGGGGGGCGGGGCGCCCACCTGCCGGTTTCTAGGAGACGGTGATCTTGGCGATCGCGGCCGTGACCTTGGTGCTGAGATCCGCTGAGAGCGGAGCGGCACCGGCGTCCTTGGCGGCGACGGCCTGGCCGGCGCTGCTGGCGACGTAGGTCAACCAAGACTTCACGAGGTCCGCCTGAGCCTTGTCGGCGTACTTCTCGCAAGCGATCTGGTACGAGACGAGGACGATCGGGTAGACGCCGGCGGCGCTGATCTTGCGATCCACGTTGATGGCGATGTCGGTTTCGCTGCGTCCTTCGACCTGCTTCGATGCGTCGAGGACAGCCGCGGCAGCCTCGGGCGAGTAGGCGACGAACTCGTCGCCAACCTTGATCTTGGCGACCGACAAAGCGCCGGCCTGACTGGCATCGGCATAACCGATGGTGCCTTCACCCTTGGTGACTGCCGAGACGACGCCTGAGGTCCCCGCGGCGGCTTCGCCACTCTTGACGGGCCAGACCTTGTCCTTGCCACCTGTCCAGGATCCGTTCGAAGCCTGATCGAGATAATCGGTGAAGTTTTCAGTCGTACCCGAGTCATCGGAGCGGTGCACCGGCGAAATCCTGGTGGACGGGAGTTTCGCATCGGGGTTGTCGGCCTTGATGGCGGCGGCGTCCCACGTCTTGATCTTGCCTTCGAAGATGCCGCCGACAACCTCGGGTGTGAGGTTCAGGTCGGTGACGCCGGGAAGGTTGAAGATGATGGCAACGGGGCTGACATAGACGGGAACTTCGACGATGTCGCTCTTGCACTGGGTCTTTGCCTTGGCCAGTTCCTCGTCATCGAGGAACGCGTCCGAACCAACGAGGTTGAGGCCGCCGGCGATGAACTGCTCGCGGCCGCCACCGGAGCCGATCGGGTCGTAGTTGATAGTCGTGCCGGGGTTGGTGGTCTGGAAGGCTTTTTTCCAGGCGGCGATGGCCGACTCCTGTGAGCTTGCGCCCCCGGCGTTCAATGTGCCGGACAGTTTCGACGAATCGCCGGAGCTCGGTGTTTCATTCGCTGCACCACAAGCGCTGAGGCCGAGTGCGAGTGTGACTGCTACTGCCAGCGGAGCGGCAGAGCGCAAAAGATTGCGGTTCACTTGGCGTTCCCTCTCTAGGGGTTTTATTACGCTGTCATTTGCTTACAACAAAGACGCTAAATCGCAGAGGTGTACCAAAGAGAGGGGCTAAGTGAACGCGGGATGAACGATGCCCAAACAGGCTCAGACCCTTATGTGTTCCACGGCACACACTATGCCTTTGCGGTGGTGGATGATGACGGCTTCGCCTTGGTTGAGATCGGCGAATTTCTGCCCAAGCTCGTCGAAAATCGTCGGCAGATTCGGCCGATGCGTGCACACAACGGTCGGCTTCTTGCGCTCGAGCAGTGCCGCCAGGGAGCGTCGTACGAGCGAAGGCTTCGCCTCCTCGAACATGCGCTCGTCGATCTCGAGGAACGTGCTGATGCTGTGTGCGAAAGGCTCGACCGTCTGCACGCATCGCAGGGCCGGACTGCTCACAACATGCCGCATTCCGTAGGCGCCGAGGACGCCGATCAAACTCTTTGCCTCGGCAAATCCTGACTCATCGAGGGGCCGTTCGAGATCGTCGCCGTCATAACCGTTGCGAGGGCTGGCCTTGGCGTGTCGCAGGACGATCAGTGTTCGGCACTTGTGTTGCCGGTCTTCGCGCACGGCGCGGAAACGCTCGATCACGTCGCGGTCATGAACGTAGGTCAGCAGTTCGACGGCTTTGCCGAGCTTTTCCCAACGGGCCTCGTCGACTTCGGTGTTGGGCACAAAGCCCTCGGTGCCGGCAGAGCCGTCGACGCGGGCGCACCAATACTTGACCCTTTTGGTGCCGCCGGCGACTCCGTATTCGACCTCGTGGAGGGGCACGCCGAGGCGTACCCGCAACCCGGTCTCCTCATAGATTTCGCGGACAGCCGTCTCGGGCAGGGATTCGCCGGCCTCAGACTTGCCTTTGGGCAGCGTCCAGTCGTCATACTTGGGGCGGTGAATCAGCAGGACTTCGATCGCTGAGCCATTCGTGCTCGAACTCGTGCGCTTTCGCCAGATGACGCCACCGGCGGCATTAATGATCCGTTCACTTGCCATAGTGCGTATTGTCCCTGTCAAAGATGAAAATCGGGTAAAGGAGACATGGCCAGAATGCGTCTTCGGACCGGCGTCATCGCCATTATCGCCGCACTCATAGTAGTCATGGGCGGTTTGGCGTTTTCCCGCACCACTCACGATGCGCGGGCGTCACTTGCCCAGGCCGTCGACCTGATGCCGCCTGAGACCCGGGTCGCGGGCTTCACCGATTGGGCGGAGATACGGTCGACCCTCGGTCTTGGCCGCGTCACGACCGCCACCGACCGCGGCACTCTCGTCAGCGGTGCCTTCGAACGCGGCTTGTCGGCGCGCTCGATCCTTGAGAGTTTCACCCCAACCATGGTCGCGAAATACGGGTGGTCCATCGCCGATCTGCGGTGGGAAATGTATGGCCAGGCGTCGACGGGCGCCGTCCTTGCTGCCGGAATGAACGACGACCTGAAGGCCGCCAAGGTGACGTCTGACCTGCGCAAACTCGGTTATGTGGAGACGGGTGGCATCTGGTCTCTTGGCATTGACCAGTTGACGCTCGTGGCGCCCGGGTTGCCGGGAACGTTGGCCAACATCGCCGTGCTCGGCAACGAACGCCAGATCCTGGCCAGCGACAGTCTGACCTACCTCGGGAGTGTTCTCGCGATGCATCGCGAACACGACAAGAGTCTCGCCGCCGTTACTGCCGTCCGGGAGACGGCAACGCCGTTGCTGGGGGCCCAGTCCGCCGCGATCCAGGTCAAGAACGATGCCTGTGCGTCGACCGGACTGGCTGGCGAAACTGCCGAGGTGCAGGCGCAGGGCCGCAACACGGTCAAACCGCTGGGAACTCTTGTTGCAGTCGAATATGGCGCCCGGGCAATATTCGATCACGCCGGCGATCAGCGGCTGAGGTTTTCCATGACCTTCGGTTCGGCCGCGGCGGCCACTCGGCAACTCAAACTGAGGAGCGCATTGTCGTCGGGGCCGTTCGTGGGCCGCATCGGGCAGATCGGCGATGTCCTCACACTGACCTCAGCCCATACGGCTGGCTCCAATGCGACGCTCGACTTCGCCGTCGATCCGAACAAGGGATCATTCATGGATGGCGAAGGGCCGCTGCTATTTGCTGCCTGTTCCAGCTGAACGTCGCGCCGGTAATGGCGTGAGACGGGCTGCATTCCCTGTCGGCGCGACCAGTCAGACGATTCGCGCCCTTCGTGCCTTCGCACGGTTGATGAGGCTTTGCTGGATGTCGATTTCGCCCTCGTGATGAGTCCATTCCCCGTTGCCCTCCAGATGCCAGGACGTCGTGCTGTCATCCACCTCCTTGGCAAGGAGGGCACCGAGCTCGGCCGTGTGAGCTTCGCTCGGTATGCGGACGAGGGCTTCGACGCGCCGATCCAGGTTGCGGTGCATGAGGTCGGCCGAACCGATCCAGGTTTCGGCTTCGCCCCCGTTGGCAAACCAGAACACCCGGCTGTGCTCGAGGAACCGGCCGAGGATGCTACGCACCCGGATGTTCTCGCTGAGTCCGGGCACACCGGGACGGAGCCCGCAGATGCCGCGGATGATCAGGTCGACGGGCACGCCGGCCATCGACGCCGAATACAACCTGTCGATGATGGCCTCGTCGACGAGCGAATTGAGTTTGAATCTGATCCGCGCTTCGCGGCCGGACTGGTGATGCTCGATTTCGCGGTCGATACGTTCGAGCAGCCCGACCCGTAGCCCGGCCGGCGCCACCATGAGTCGCCGGTACTGCATTTGCTGCGCATGCCCGGACAGGTTGTTGAACAAATCGGTCAGGTCTTTGGCGATGTCATGGTTGGCGGTGAGCAGGCCGAAGTCCTCATACAGCCGCGCAGTCTTGGGGTTGTAGTTGCCGGTGCCGATGTGGGCGTAGCGGCGCAAACCATCGGGCTCGTCGCGGACGACCAGGGCGAGCTTGCAATGAGTTTTGAGGCCGACGAGTCCATAGACGACGTGGCAACCGGCGCGCTCGAGTTTGCGAGCCCAGCGGATGTTGGCTTGCTCGTCGAAACGGGCCTTGATCTCGACCAGCACGAGGACCTGTTTGCCGGCGCGCGCGGCGTCGACGAGCGAATCGATGATCGGCGAATCACCCGAAGTGCGGTAGAGAGTCTGCTTGATCGCGAGCACATGCGGGTCGGCGGCGGCTTGTTCGATGAACCGTTGGACGCTCGTCGCGAACGAGTCATAGGGATGGTGGAGGAGGACGTCTCGCTTGCGCAACGCGCCGAAGATGTCGGCCGGACTGGACGTCTCGACCTCGGCGATATGGGTATGAGTGCCCGGCACGAACGATTCGTTTTTGAGCTCGGGCCGGTCGAGGTCGGCAATCTCGTTGAGGCTCGTCGCGTCGAGCGGGCCTTGCAGATGGAAGACCTGGTCGGTCTTGATGCCGAGCTCGGACACGAGAAGTTCAAGCACTTCGGGGTCCATTGTCGGTTCGACTTCGAGGCGCACCGGCGGACCGAACCTGCGGCGCAACAGCTCCTGCTCCAGGGCCTTGAGAAGGTTTTCGGCGTCGTCCTCTTCCACCTCGAGATCCTCATTGCGGGTCACCCGGAACGCATGGTGTGCGATGACATCCATACCCGGGAAAAGCAGATCGAGCTGGGCGGCGATGACTTCCTCGAGCGGAATGTAGCGGCCGTTCGAGGCAGCCATCCAGCGATTGATGATGGGCGGGACCTTGACGCGGGCGAAGTGTTCCTTGCCGGTTTCGGGGTTGCGCATCGTGAGCGCGAGATTGAGTGAAAGCCCGGAGATGTAGGGGAACGGGTGGGCCGGATCGACTGCCAGCGGCGTGAGGACCGGGAATACGCGATTGCGGTAGATGTCGCTGATCGACTTCTTTTCTTCGGTATCGAGGTCGGCCCAGTGCAGGAGTTCGATTCCGGCGACGGCCAGCTCGGGGATGATCTTCTCGTTGAGGTATTCGCCGTGGCGCACCATGAGTGACTGGCTCTTGGCGAGGCTGCGGGCGAGCACATCGCGTGGATTGAGTCCGCTCGCCGAGGGCATGGCGACGCCGGCGGCGATGCGGCGCTTGAGGCCGGCGATGCGGACCATGAAGAACTCGTCGAGGTTGCTCGCGAAGATCGCCATGAAGCGGACTCGCTCGAGTAATGGCAACGTGTCGTTCTGCGCGAGCTCGAACACGCGCTCATTGAAGGCGAGCCAGGACAACTCGCGGTCGAGGAACCTGTCTGCGGGCAGTGGGCTGGTGGAGGAATCGAACGGAGGGTCCACGTCGAAGGAGTCGGGAGAAGCGGGTGCCTCCTGATCGACAACGTCCAATTCGTGGGTATCCATACCTTCAGAATGACAGATCCAGGTAAACGATCGGTGAACCAGGAACAGTTTTCTGTGAGGAGTATGGCGTTCGGCCAGGCACCGTTTTGGCCAGACCGACTCATGCGCTACTTTTGCGCGCATGGAATCCACGACGAAAGCCGCTGCCGCCAAGGGCACGGTCATGCGGACATTATTGAAACTGCCGAAACCGGTTATTCGCCGGCTTGCCGGAAAGCCAATCGTCGTCGACGGCAAGACGCTCAATCCCGAGATGCAATTGGTCCTAAACCTGGCAAAACTCGAAGGGCCGCCGCTCGAGACCCTACCGGTCACGAGCGACCGCAAACAGATTGTCTCGGGGAGCAAACTCGTCGGCGGCTCGTTGCCGATCGGCGCGGTGACCGATCGCACGATCGATGGACCTGCCGGCAAACTGAATCTGCGTTTCTACACGCCAAAAGGCATGCGGGGCGCGGCGCCGGCATTGTTTTTCGTCCATGGCGGCGGGTGGATCTACGGCGACCTCGAAAGTCATGATGCGACTTGCCGTTTTCTTGCCGAAGAGGCACAGGTCAGGGTCATCGCAGTCGATTATCGGCTCGCTCCCGAAGCTCCGTTCCCGGCCGCTTTCGACGACACCTGGGCGGCATACAAATGGATAGTCGACAACGCCCAGGGCATCGGCGTGGACATCGCGCGGCTTGCAGTCGGCGGCGACAGCGCGGGCGGCAATCTGGCGGCGATCATCGCCCAGCAGGCGGTGCGCGAGAACTTCCACGCCCCGACCTTCCAGTTGCTGATTTATCCGGCGACGGACTTCGTCATCGAGCATCCCAGCCGTACGACGTTCGCCGAGGGCTTCTACCTCAGCAAGGCGTTCATGGACCTGGCCAACGAGAACTATCTCCTCGGCGACGAGGTTCTCGACGATCCTCGATTGTCGCCGCTTCGCAATGACGTCAAAGGGGTGGCCCCGGCCTATCTCGTGACGGCCGGTTTCGACCCTTTGCTCGATGAGGGCAAGGCATACGCCGACAAACTCCGTGCTGCCGGAGTACCGGTGGAGTATGTCTGCGAGGAGGGGCTGATCCACTCCTTCGCCAACATGGTGTCGCTGGGATCGGCCGCCCCGAAGGCCATGCGCCGCGCGGCCGCCGCCCTCGCCCGAGGCCTCTCCTGACCCCCCGTCGACGAGTCACTCACTCGGGCTGACGAGTCACTCACTCGGGCTGAGGAGTCACTCACTCGGGCTGGGTAAATCTCCCCGAGCGAAGTGCTTGTGGAAGGCGTTACCTAGGCGCACCTGTGGATAGCGAAATGTGCGATTCGTCGTTTTCGGGTTGTATGCGGTGATGACCGCAACTCTCAATGGTGGGCACCCCTTCCTGGCCAGGGAATGCCGCGACGCAGGCATGACGGCCAACCAGTTGTATGAAGCCAGGATCGAAGGCGCAGTGCGCCGGATCCTCGACCGTGTTTTTGTCGACGCCCATGCGGCAGATACGCGTCAGCTCCGCATCGAGGCAATAAAACTCGTCGCGCCGAAGCATGCAGTGGTCGCCGACGATTGGGCATCGTGGATCTACGATGTCGACACTTTTGCTCCGTCGAAACGACATTCGCTCAGCCCCACTCTGGTGGTCCCGCACGGTCAAAGCCGGACTCGCATCGACGACCTCGCGTGTCGACAGGCGCTCATCAAACGTAAGGACATCCTGGAAATCGACGGGCTGAAGATCACTACGCCTGTACGAACGGCGTCCGACTTCCTGCGCAAAAAGTGGCGGCCATATGCGCTGTCCGCTGCCGACTCAATGGCACACGCCGGGCTTGTCACGATGGAAGAGGTGTGGGAATTTGTAGCTCCGTTAAAGGGCTATCGCGGCATCCGCCAGGCCCGCAATCTCGCGCTTCTGATCGAGGCCCGCGCGGCCTCTCCGGGCGAATCGTGGACGCGACTCCGCGTCGTCGATGCCGGGTTCGCGATCCCCGAATCGCAATGGGAAGTGTTGGACCGTGATGGAAATACGCGATTCCTCGACCTTGCCTACCCCAAACTTATGATCGCAATTGAGTTCGATGGCGCCGGTTTCCATACCGCCGAACCGGACAGGCGGCACGACAAATACCGTCGCAAGTTGGTCAGCGCCCTCGGCTTCCGCAATCTCATCGCAGAATTCGCCGACATTTTTGGCAAAGATCCGCGTTTCGAGCGGGAACTCGGTAGGTTTCTCGGTATTACGCCGCTCGAGCGCAGTTGGTGAGTGACTCCTCGGCCCGAGTGAGTGACTCGTCAGCCCGAGTGAGTGACTCCTCGGCGGATGTTTAGGATCACGACGAGAACGATGGTGGCGAGTCCGATCGAGATGACGGCCCCGGTCATGGGCGAGGCCAGCAGCATCGGTACCGTAACGAGCAGCAATACGTCCAATCCGCGAAACAGGTTGCCGAACAGTGACGGAGGTATGGCGCCGGACGCTGTACTGACGAGGGGCGCCGAATAGTCCGGGGGCGCCGCCATGATCCAGCGGGCGACGGCGGCAACCGAGGCCATGCCCACCGCCAGGCCGACCGCCATCGATGCCGGCCACGAGACCGGCGCGAGGCCATGGTGAACCGCGGGGATTGTCGCGGCACCCCAGGCGATGAGTACGGCCGCCGGCACGGCCAGACCGGCCGCCCGGACGACGGGTGCCGACATCGGGAAGCATCGGATCAAGCCCGGCGTGCGCGCCAGGACACGCAGGCCGGCGCAGAGCCCGAGCCCGGCGAGGAAACCGGTCAGCGCGCCGACCAGGGTGACGGCCTTGCCGAGGCCGATTGTCGCGGCAACATAGGGAACGACGAGCGAGGCGGCCAGCAACAACACTGTATGAACCGAGCGGCGCAGCCGCACGACGTCGCGCCAGATGAGTGCCCATGCGCCTCCGGGTCCGCCTCGTACCGGTTTGACGGTTGCCCGTGCGTGCCACCGGCGAGACAGCAAGAGGTCATAGATGAGCAAGGTGTCGAGGCTGAAGAATGCCCCGGAAAGATTGGCAAGCAACGAGCCGCCGGTCGTCAGCTGGTCGCGACGTATAAGCGCCAATCCTGCAATAGCCCTCCAGATCAGCGCGACGGCGAGCAACAGCAGCGCCACGGCGATCACCACGACCGCGGGCCCGAGTTGTTGTGTCTGAGGCATTCGGCTCGGACCCCTGCCGAGAGCAAGTTGCAGCAATCCGGCCCATACGACCGCGCCGAGTGCCCAGGTCAGCGGCCGAGCCAGTCGGAGTTCGTATGCTTGGTCGATGGCCGCGAACATCGCCCCGCAGACGGCCGCTGCGGCGATCAGGATCGTGATCGTCACCGCGGGCCCGACACCGAATCCGCCCAGGGTGGTGTCGACGGCTCCCAGCAGCGCCCCGATGATCAGTGACAACGCCGCCGCGACTACCAATCGCGGGCGGAGGAGGGCCTTGCGATCCACCGGTGCGGCCAACAACCATGAACCCTCGGCCGGCGACACGAGCGAGGGACCGAAAAGCCGCGCAAGGAACACTGCGACCGTGACGATCCCCAGTGCGAAAATCCAGGGCAAGACGCTGCGCGCGTCCGAACAAGCGGTGGTGCTGCATGCTGCCGTGGCCTCGACGCGAACCTGTCGCACCACGTTGAAGCTGGTCGCGCCGAGCATCAGGGTGGCGAACAACGCGATGTAGGCGTCGGACATTGCCTCCCAGAGTGTTTTTTCGGCCCGTCCGTTGCGCCATTCGCGCATCTGGCCACGGAGGGCACGCGTCTCGGCGCGCTCGGCGCTCATGCACCTAGATGGAGGACGTCGTCGGCAACCGCGGCGACGGGCGCCGAGTCGTGGCTGGCCAACAGGACGCCGAGCCCCAGTTTCTTTTCGGCGTTGAGCCGGCCGGCCAGCCATTCCAGGCCGCTGTCGTCGAGTCGCTGTTCAGGCTCATCGAGTACGAGCAGAAGCCGCGGTCGTACGAAGGCGCTGGCAAGGGCAAGCCGCCGGCGCTGGCCGGAGGAGAGCGTTCCGGGCAGCTGCGCGGCCTGCATGGTCAGACCCACGTCCTCGAGGACGGCGTCCACCAGGGGGTCGGGGTTCGGCACGCCGTGGGCTCGGGCAAAGAGATCCAGGTGTTCGACGACGCTCAAATCGGGGAAGAAGTCGAGGTCGTCCATGACGACGGCAAGGCCTCTGCGGATGGCCGGGAGCCGCTCATCCATCGGCGTGCCGTCCAGCTCGACTGTTCCCTCGGTCGGACGATCCGCGCCGGTGATGCAGCGCATGGCAGTCGACTTTCCCGATCCGTTCGGCCCCACCATGGCGAGCGCGCGGCCGCGAGGCAGGTCGAAGGACATGTCCGCGAAGACGGTGAGCTCTCCGAACTGTTTGCGCAGGCCGTTGACGCGCAGCAACGGCGTCTCGGTGGGGGTCGTGGACATGGCCCAAACGTAGACCCCGGTCTCACGCCTTCCTGTACAGCACGTCCTTCTTGAAGTCCTTGAAACCGAGTTTCCGATAGACGGCCAGGGCCGGCTCGTTGTCCCCCTCGACATAGAGGATCACCGCCGGCACTCCGCGTTCCTGTAGGTGACGCACGCCTCTGGCGGTCAGCGCCTTGCCCAGCCCGCCGCCTTGGGCGTCAGGATCGATGCCCACGACGTAGACCTCGCCGATACCTGCCTCGATCTTGGTCCAATGGAAGCCGACAACGTGCCCGGATTGTTCGGCGATAAACAACCCTTCGGGGTCGAACCAGTCGCTGCTCATACGCCGGTCAAGGTCGGCGCGGTCCATCGCACCTTGCTCAGGGTGGTGGGCGAAGGCACGCGCGTTGACGGCAACGATTGGGTCCTCGTCGCCGGCGTGAAAGGTCCGCAACGTCACGTTGTCAGGCACGGTCTCGGCCTCGACCGGGCCGTCGAATTCCTTGCGCAGGATCAGCAACGTACGTTCGGCGACGAGCCCCGTCTTCTTCGCAATCTGCGCCACGCCCGGCAAGCCACCGTGCGCCCAGAACGAGGATTCGCCCTCGGACAACGCGGCGGAAACCATGCGGGTGCCGAATCCGCCGCGGCGGAAACGCGGATCCACCATGACCTCGACAGCGGTGTCGCCGGCAGCGAAGGCCAACGCCATCAGCTGGCCGTCGGGAGTCTCAAAACGTATGTCGACGCGAGGCTCGACCCGGTCGCGAAGGGCCAGCAGACTCGCCTCATTGAGGGGTTCGACGTGGTCGAAGGCGGCAACCCGCTCGGCGAGATCGGTGATGCTCATGACTCCGAAAGCTCCCGCAGTTGTGCGCCGCATTCGGCCGCGACGGCGAGCGCAAAAGCCTCGGCGGTATCGCCCTCGGGCTCGGGAATCACCTGGTGAACGACCCCGATCTCGAACAGGTCGACCGAGCGGATCTTCTGTGACTCGGCCATCTCGTCGGCGTGGTCGACGTCGCCGTAGACGATGGCGCTGGCTCCTTCGGGTTGAAGCGGCGAGAGCCAGGAGTGTTCGGCGGCGATGGTGCGGCTCGCCGGAAGGAGGGCGAGTGCGCCGCCGCCGCATCCCTCGCCGAGCAGCACCGACACCGACGGCACCTTCATGGTCGCCATTTGGCTGATGCAGCGGGCGATCTCGCCGGCGATGGCGCCCCTTTCGGCTTCGGGCGACAATTCGGCGCCGGGAGTGTCGATGAAGGAGACGAGCGGGAGTTTGAGTTCGTTGGCGAGTTTCATACCGCGTCGGGCTTCACGCAACGCGGCCGGTCCCATCGGCGTCGCGGCCGTCTGGGTTGTGCGGTCTTGGCCGATGACGACGCAGGGGACCCCGTCGAGCCGCGTGATGGCGACGATCATCGCGGTATCGCGCTCGCCTTCTTCGGTTCCTTGCAGCCTGATGGTGCCGGTCCCGCCGTAACGGAGGACTTCGCGGACTCCGGCGCGGTCTTGGGCGCGGGAGCGTCGGATCGAGTTCCATGCGGAGCTCACGGCTGCGGGCGGGCCGGTACGCCGCGCCAGAGTGGACTCCGCCGGCGGGTCGATCATGATCGCCAGAGCGCGGTCGATCATGACTGGCAACTCTTCGGGAAAAACGACGGCGTCGATGATTCCACTACGCATGAGATTTTCCGAGGTCTGGATTCCTGGCGGAAACGCCTTGTTGTTGAGAAGCTCATAAACCTTGGGACCGAGGAAGCCGATGAGCGCGCCGGGTTCGGCGACGGTGATGTGTCCCAGTGAGCCCCAGGATGCGAACACGCCTCCGGTCGTGGGATGGCGCAGGTAAACGAGGTAGGGCAGTCCGGCGTTCTTGTGCTCCATGAGGGCCCGTGAGATGTCGATCATGCGGACGAATGCCGGCGTGCCTTCCTGCATACGTGTCCCGCCCGATGACGTGCCGGCCAGAATGGGTATGCCTTCGGCCGTGGCCCGTCGGACCGCAACCACGATCCGTTCGGCCGCTGCGACGCCGATCGACCCGGCAAGGAATCCGAACTCATTGGCGATGAGGGCAACCGGCCGGCCCTTCATCAGACCGCGGCCGGTGATGACGGACTCGTCTGTGCCGGCTCGGTCGGCGGCGGCACGAAGTTCGACCTGATAGTCCGCTGCGTGGCCGGAGATGTCGACGGGCTGGTCCCACGACTCGAAGGTGCCTTCGTCGAGGACGAGGTTCAGCAGCACCCGCGCGGTGTAATGCGCCAAGACTCAGGCCTTCACGTCGGCGGCAGCGTCTGCGTCGCTGCGCTGCGACTCGCGTGAAGCCGCGACGAACCGGTAGCCGACATTGCGGACGGTTCCGATCAGGGTTTCATTCTCGACGCCAAGTTTGGCGCGCAGGCGACGTACGTGCACGTCGACGGTGCGGGTGCCGCCGAAGTAGTCATAACCCCAAACCTCCTGCAGCAATTGTTGGCGGGTGAACACCCGGCCGGGGTGTTGTGCGAGGAATTTGAGGAGTTCGAATTCCTTGAAGGTGAGATCAAGAGTGCGGTTTTCGAGCTTCGCCGTGTAGGTCGCGTCGTCGATGACGAGTCCGCTGGCGGAGATGAGGTGGCTCTCGTCGTCGCCGTCGAGGGCGGCGGCCACCCGTCCGGCCCCGAGGCGCAGTCGTGCTTCGAGTTCGGCCGGCCCCGCGGTCGTGAGGATCACGTCGTCCATACCCCAATCGGCGGCGACGACGGCGAGGCCGCCTTCGGTGACGATCAGGATGAGCGGGCATTCGATTCCGGTCGTACGGATGATGCGGGTGAGGCTGCGGATCTGGGCGAGGTCGTGCCGACCGTCGACGATCACGGCGTCACACGGCGGCGCGTCGAGCAGAGCGCTGGCTTCGGCGGGAAGGATCTTGACGTGGTGGGGGAGCAGGGTGAGTGCAGGCAGAACCTCAATCGAGGACTGCGTGCTCTTCGTGAGCAGGAGCAGGTGGGACACCGGGCTACCTCCCGTGCTTCGATGCAAGCAGTGCTTCTATGCAACAAAGGACCATGGTGCAGTCACCGTGGCCTCATTGCATAAGCAAGAATACTGCACATGGCAGACCTTTCTCCCCTCGATCCCCTGAATGTGGGCACGATCACCGTGCATTACTGGGCCGCGGCGCGTGCCGCTGCGGGCGTTTCGGCGGAAAGAGTCGATGCGCAAACCCTGGCCGGATTGCTCGACGAAATCCATCGCCGGCATGGCGACCGGGACCGATTCGACGACGTCATCGCCATGTGTTCGATCCTCGTCGGAGAGACGCCGGTGGGCGCGCGCGAACCCGCCGGGGTCGCCCTGAAACCGGGCGACACTATCGAATTTCTCCCACCCTTTGCCGGAGGCTGAACTTAACTGGCACGATTCGGGGGTGACTCGCGTCGAATCCACTCTTCTGTCCGTCGCCCTCGCGGCGGTGTTGACCCTTGCCGCGTACACCCACGTCCTGCTGGTGGCGGTCGTCACCGTCACCGTCCAACTGATGATCGCGGCAGCCCCTACACCGGCCAACGAAGCCGGCCGCTCGGTCCACGCGCCCCGTTTTGGTGCGGCAGCGGTCGC
>JACMOZ010000259.1 GCA_014377785.1 Aeromicrobium sp. | reverse complement strand
CGGTCATCCCGCAACAGATGCACCTGGACATCATGGTCGAGAACATCGCCGAGGCCACGGCGCGCGTCCTTGCGCTCGGCGCCAGAAATCTCTACGGCGATCACGTGTTC
The DNA here is from genome assembly GCA_014377785.1 of Aeromicrobium sp. Classification (GTDB taxonomy): domain Bacteria; phylum Actinomycetota; class Actinomycetes; order Propionibacteriales; family Nocardioidaceae; genus JACMOZ01. Next base: position 4,399 of record JACMOZ010000259.1, on the reverse strand, counting down.
GCCGATCCCGCCGTAGACCCGTCCTGCCTCATCAAGCGCCCCGGCTGGACCGCGCCCCTATCGAATTGGCCGCCAACACCCGACGAGCGATGACCCGCACCGTGCAGCAGACCCCCGATCCCGGTCTGCTTGTGGTTCCTTACCAAAGACAAGACCGACCGCACTGTCAAGAGCAAAGCCAGACGGCGCACCCGCGCCGCAGAGGTGCTCTTCAACTACTGCTGCCAGCTTGGCACTATGGTCCCGAACGCTGTGTGGAAGAGGCCGTCGTGGCCGGCTACCCATACCCGGGTGGACTGCCCGGTAGGACACAGGAGTCCGTCGAACGACATCTGTGCGTTATGGAGGGTGGCGGGATTGAGAAATCCATCCCGACGTTCTCGTCGCGCGGCATCCATTGGGGTAATGACCATGCGGCCAGAGAATTGGCGCGTGGGATCAACGATTTGGGGGTCGAACGCGCCCATCCTGGCCGATTCGGACACTTCGCCTCGTTGGTTCTTCCGTCTGTCGACGGCGCGCTGACGGGAGCGAGACGGGCGCTGAAAGAATTGAACAACGACGGCGTCGAGTCCAGTGCGGATGGCCGCTACCTGGGTGATTCCGCAGCCTTACGTCAAGAACGGAACGAAACCCAGGCGGATTCAGTGTCGCTTTTCCCGACTCGGTCTCGGTTTCATAGTCGCTGGGTGCGCGAGAGCACCGTTTGGATGATCACCACGATCGCGAGGAACACGCCCGAGACGACTGATTGGACAGACGATGACAAGGACCCGACCTGGTTGATCATGTTCTGGATAACACTGAGCAACAGCACGCCAGCGAGCGTCCCGACGAGGCTACCGCGGCCGCCGACAAGCAACGTGCCTCCGATCACGACTGCGGAAATGGCGCTGAGCTCCAGGCCCACACCGACCGTGGGAACCCCGGACGACGAATAGCTCGCATTCAGCGTCCCTGCGAGACCCGCGCACAACCCACTCACGATGTAGACGCTGAGCTTCACTCGAGCCACCGGGAGCCCCATGAACGTGGATGCGCTCTCGGAACCGCCAACGGCGTAGATAGCTTGACCACCCCGGGTGCGGGTGAGCATGACGGTTCCGATAGCCACGACGACCACCGCGATGATCACTGTCCAGTGAATGCTGAACAGGCCACCCTGCCCGATGGCAGTGAACCAGGCATCCCGCACGAGTGGCGTGTTGGAGCCCCCGGCGGTAATCGCGAGCACGAGTCCGCGCACAGCGAGCAAGCCCGCGAGCGTGACGATAAATGGCGCCATTTTCGCGTATGCGACAAGTAACCCCTGCAGCAGCCCGATTACCCCGCACACCACTAGAGGAAGGAGTAGTGCGCCTAACGTACCGAAGGTCGAGCCGTAGGCCGCCAACACACCCCCAAGTGCGAACACTGACCCTACCGAAAGGTCGATTCCTCCGGTGAGGATCACAAAGGTCATGCCGACGGCGACGATCATCGGGAAAGAGGACTGGGTAGCGATGTTGGTGAAGTTGCTGAGAGAAAGAAAGGTCGAAAAAGATAGTGACCCCGCGATGACCAAGATCAGGAGGACGATAGCTGCTCCGTACCCCTGCAGGATGCCTGCCAATTTTTCACGTCGCGCCTGGCTGCCGGTCGAAGGTCCTGCAGCTGCCTCGATGGTGACGCTCATCGCACTGCCTTCTTTCCACGCTGGATGTAGACCGCGAAGAGGATGATGACAGCCTGAGTGATCTGGGCGAAGGCATCCGGCACATTGTGCTGGTTGAGAGTGGCACTGATGAACTGTAAGAGCAGTGCGCCGGCAACGGTTCCAGCCACTTTGACCTGCCCACCGGTGAGGGGAGTGCCCCCGACGACTACAGCGGTGATTGCTGAGAGTTCGATCAGGTTTCCGAGGGTCGACGGTACGGAGGCACCCAGCCGAGCGGTGCCAATGATGCCGGCGATGGAGGCGAGCATCGCGCAGAGCACATAGACGAAAAGCAGGATGCGCTTCACGGGAAGCCCCGAAAGCTCGGCGGCACGACGGCTGCCTCCGGTCGCTATGAGCTGTTTACCGAAGGTCGTACGATTCACGAGCAGGGCGATAGCCAGGACCAGAATCGCCGCGATGATGACACTGAACGGCACGCCGAGCACCGAGTCTCGGCCGATAGCGAGAAGGTTGGGGTCGATCACCGACTTCAACTGCTCGTTGGCGATGAGGAGTGCAATGCCTCTCCCGGCGACCATTAAGGACAGCGTTGCGACGATCGGTTGAACCCCCACGAACGCGATCAAAGAGCCGTTGATGAGGCCCACTAGGCTTCCGACGACGACGACCATGATCACAACTGGAATGAGCCCGTAGCCGATGTAAAGCGGGATGACCGCCGCCGCAAGCGCCATCACCCCGCCGACCGAGAGATCGATTCCTTCGGTGCCGATGACGAGCGCCATGCCAAGCGCCACAATCAACACCGGAACTACCTGCACGAACTGTGTGCGGAAGTTCTCAACCTGGAAAAAATTGGGCGTTGCCGCGAGATTGAACAGCAGCAGTACGACGATTGCGATGTAGACGCCGTATTTCTGCAGCACTCCCAGCGCGGCGCCGCGCTTCGGCAGCGTGATGGTCACGGTCTGCTCGGTCACTTCTCGACCTCCAGTTCCGTGGCGCGGGTGCCCGCTAGGGCGGCGAGCAGATTTTCTTCGTTCAGGTCGTCGCCACCCAGTTCTGTCTCGATCGATCCGTCGCGCAAAACGATCACGCGGGCTGAACCTTCGACAACTTCCTCGACCTCTGAGGAGACGAGCACGATCGCAAGCCCCTCCCGGGCGAGTTCGTCGATGAGTGCCTGGACTTCGGCCTTTGCTCCCACGTCGATGCCTCGAGTCGGCTCATCGAGGAGCAGTACCTTCGGACTCATTGCGAGCCACCGCGCGATCATCACTTTCTGTTGGTTGCCACCCGAAAGTTCCGAGACGATCTGGTCGGGGCTGGATGCCTTGATATGCAACCGTTTCATGAAGACGTCGACAACAGCTTCCTGATTCTTCTTCGATGAGAATCCGCCGCGGGAGAGTCGGGGAAGTGCCGCGAGAACGATATTGTCGCGCACAGAGAGACCGGGAACTATCCCTTCCGCCTTGCGGTCTTCCGGCAACATGACTATTCCGGCGCGGATCGCCGCTGGCACGGATCCGCTTCTGACAGCCTTGCCGTCGATCGTCACCAGTCCGCGATCGAGTTGCATCACCCCGGCGAGAGCCTTGAGTGTTTCAGATCGCCCGGAGCCGAGAAGTCCGCCGAGACCGACCACCTCTCCCGGACGAATTCGAATGTCGATCCCCTCGATCTGGTGCTTGCGGGTGAGGTCATTGGCGACGAGCACGGCCGGTGCGCTTGACGCGTGCGAGCCGCCGAAGGCGGTCGCGCCTCCCCGCGTCACCTTCTCGACCGAACGACCCAGCATCAGGGAGATGAGCTCGACACGCGGCAGATCGGGGAGGCCACCAACGTGGACAACTTTGCCATCGCGAAGCACGACTACCCGCTCAGCCACTCTGTAGATCTCGTCCATCCGGTGGCTCACATACACAATGGCGATGCCCTGTTCGCGGAGCAACGAGACGACAGAGAACAGGGTCTCCACCTCCCGGGCCTCGAGCGATGAGGTCGGTTCGTCCATGATCAAAACCCGGGCATTGATACTTACCGAGCGGGCCAAGGCCACCATCTGCTGGACGCCGAGAGCCAAGCTGCGCAGCGGCTTCCGGACGTCCACCTCGATGCCATAAACATCGAGCAGGCCCCGTGCGTCGGCGTACATTCTTGGAAAGTCGATCAGCCCAAACCGGTTACGTGGCTCCCTCCCGAGGAAGATGTTCTGCGCCACCGACATCAAGGGGATCAGATTGACCTCCTGATAGATGGTGGAGACCCCGCTTCGCTGCGCGTCGAGCGGGCGCGCAAACTTGACGGACACGCCGCCAAGAAGTAGCTCGCCGTCATCAGGCTGGTAAACACCGGTAAGCACCTTGATGAGAGTGGACTTACCGGCGCCGTTCTCCCCCATGAGGGCGAGACTCTCACCGGGATGCACTGCGAAGTCCACGCCGTCCAGCGCGGTAACACCGGCGAACCTCTTGGTGACACCGCGCGATTCGAGCACGGGCACTGCCGTCGCGCCCGAGTGTTCGGGAGTCGGGGAATCGAAAGCCACGGTCAGTACCTCTCTGTCGGACTTGTTGGGGACTGTTGTAACGCTGGCGAGGGGACGGGCTGGCGATCGACAGCCAGCGCCCGGCGGGATTGTCGTGAAACGACAATGCCGCCAGCGCGCCGGCTGGGCTTCCGCATGCTGGGGGTAGAACGCCGAATCTACCCTCTTGGGCGCGGTCGTCGGGGCGT
>JACMOZ010000258.1 GCA_014377785.1 Aeromicrobium sp. | reverse complement strand
TAGGTCGGCGACATCTCTTACCTGCCCATCGCCGACGGGACCAATCTCTACCTGGCCACCGTGATCGATCTGGGAAGCCGCAAGCTGGCCGGGTGGGCGATGGCCGACCACATGCGCACCGAACTCGTTGAAGACGCACTCACTGCCGCTTGGCGTGAGCACGGCTCGCTACGCGCCGCAGTCTTTCACCCGGATCACGGGTCGGTCTACACCTCAAAGGACTACACCGCCCTCTGCCAGCAGCTGGGCGTGCTCCAGTCGATGGGCGCGATCGGGTGGTCGGCGGACAACGCTCTCACCGAGTCGTTCAACGCGGCGCTCAAACGTGAGCTCCTCGACGCCGCCGTCGCGTTTCCCGACGCACCAACGACATACAGGGCCGTGTTCCGGTGGGTCACCCGCTACAACACCCGCAGACGGCACTCCGCAATCGGCAACATCACCCCGATTGCCTACGAGACCGCCACCACCGCTAGGCTCGCGAAAGCAGCACAAACCCAATCAACATCGTGTCCACGATCACGGGTCAAGACCCGAGATCAAAGGTCGACCGCAAGCCGGACCTCTCGCAGGACAGTGTCCACTACCAAATTAGCCCTGAAGGGTTTTTGGGAAGAGGTCATGCGCTTTCCAGATGCGCGCGATGTTCAGATTGGCCGGTGCGTGACCGATGTGCTGAAAACTAACCTTCTCGTGAGACCCGTCCGACGAATTTTTAGGCCGAGACCAGGACCATGGGCAGACCAGTGCCCGCCTTGCACTCGTCGTGACGTTTCGAAACGTCAGCTTCTTGCGACTTTTCGGCGAAGAACCCTGCATCTCGGGTTAAATTCCGAAGGGCAAGGTGACGCTGGGTTTCGACCTGAGCGCCCGAAAGGCGCACGCCATCTCCGTCTCGGACTAGCCGAAGGAAGACTTCGTCAGACGGAGCAGTTGAGAACGGCACCGGCAAGGTTGCTGGCCTCCCACCGGGGGTTCATGAGCTGATCCCGAACACATATTCATTCATGTCGGGCAACCGGAATGCTTCCGCACTTTCGCAGACAACTCCCCAGGAGTTCCGCATTACATTGAGCCGCCCTACGACCGGTCATCAATGGTGCTTTTGCTCATCGCGCCGGTGACGCCGGGGCGCTGCTTTTTCCGAGAAGGAGCCGGTTGAAGGCCCAGCCGGCAAGGGTGATGAGAAGCACAGCGCCCACCATGGAGAGCAACTGTGCGGGGGTATGCAAGATACCCAGGGCGACAATCAACGTCGATGCCCCCGCTGGGGGGTGAGGCAGCTTCAGGAGGCTCAGCACCGCGGTCGTGATCCCCACAGCGAGCACGCCCGCCATTACGTAAGACACGGTGAGGCCGCCGACCGGTGCTGAGGGGTGCCCGGATAAGCCCAAAGCGGTGTAGCAAAATAATCCAGCTGAGATGCCGACAGTGTGTCCGACGATCGTGTTGAACGGCCGGGACGCGGGTTGCTCCGGGGATTCGAAGAACAACATCACCGTAGGTCCAAGGCTTGGGAACAGCCAGGGTTGCTTGATGAGAAGCCCCACGACTCCGGAAATGGAGAGGGTCACAACGGCCAGCGCTACTGCGTACATGGCCCCACCGACGCGACCCTGTCGCGCCTTCTTCAGAGGACCACGACCAGCGAAACGGCTGATTAGGCGACAATCAGTGCTTGCGGTGCGGCTTGTTTCATCCGAGTCGTCAGCCAACGCAGTTGGACTTTAACCTGCCAATCGCACTCCGCCACAACCTCGATGAGCTTTTCATCACGCAAGCCGAGGGCCGCCTGCTTCACCATCATCCATGTCACATCGACCAGGTGCGCCAAAAGGTACAGGTCTTGCAGATCGCGGATAAGCCCCACCGGGCCCGATCGTATCTCCGATATTTTCTCCGCATGCAACCGTTCCGGCTCATCGTCGGGACGTTCCCCATACCGTTCGATGACAGGTGCGAGGGCCTGTTCATGCTGATCGCATTGCTTCGCCAGGGTTTGGCACAAGTGGTAAACGTCGGGTTCCGCACCGTGCCCCTCTGCGACCTGCCGATAGGACGCCGCCAACGCCTGCTCCGCTTTCTGCAGAAGCCCCAAATACACCGGCAGCATCACGACAGCGCCTCGACCCGATCTGCCGTCCACGCATCCCGGTCCACAATGCTGGACGCTTCGCCGTCACGGCCCCCGACTGTCGGACGCACAGTACCGGGGCCGGCAGGCCGGGACGCCGTCGTGGTGGGGGCGTCGGATGGTCCGACCGCGTCGGCCACTTTCTCTATCCAGACGGCCGCGTTTTTGAACAACGGCTGTTTTGAGACGGGATCCCACTCCGTGACGGTGAGTTCGTTCGCCGCCGACAGGTGCCCCTTCGACACCTGGCTCGAGGCGTCGAAGTAGCCGTAGTGGAATGGGGCAAACACGGTCCCTTCGCGAACCTCCCCGACACGCACCGGGACAACGATCTCCCCACGCGGTGACGTGATGCGGGCAATATCACCTTCGATGAGGCCTAATTCCTCAGCATCGGAGCGGGAGATTTCCACCCATGCGGTGGGTGCTGCCCGATTCAGCTGTCGTGACCTGGCCGTCTTCGTTCGCGTATGGAAGTGGTACGCGGTGCGGCCGGTGGTGTACCGGTAGGGATATTCGCTGCTCGGTTCCTCATGCGGCGGCGCGTATTCGGCACATTTGAACACTGCTTTCCCATGGGTCTCGAGAGCACGGAACGCTTGCTCACCAACGGTAGCGCCCGTGAGCAGGTCATGGCCGAAGCTCTCGCAGTAATCCGGTTCGGTCGGGAAGATACCGTCGCCATACAGCCGGGTCACCCCGTCCGGGTTTTCGTCGTTGCAGGGCCAGGAGATTCCGCTGCCGCCACGGAGCTTGTCATAACTGATACCGGTGTAATCGCACGGCCGGCCCCGGGAGCATTCCTGCCAAGCCCGGTACGCGTCCTCAGGTCCATCCCAATCAAGTAACGGCGAGCCATCATTTTTTGTGAAACCCATCCGCCCCGCGTAATCGAGGAAGATGGCCAGGTCCGAGCGTGCCTCCCCGGGAGGTTCCACCGCCTTGTCGGACAGGTGCACCATCCGGTTGACGTTGGTGAACGTTCCAGTTTTTTCCCCCCAACCTGCGGCCGGCAGAACCACGTCAGCGTACTGGGCGGTTTCGGTGAGGTACAGGTCTTGAACAACGAGGAACACGCTGTCCTGGTCGAGAATCCCGCGGATGCGTTCCAGCTGCGGCATCGACACTGCCGGGTTCGTCGCTGACACCCAGAGGAACTCGATACTGCCCTGCTCCACATAGCGGAAAATCTGCATCGCATGAGTGGGCGGCGACCAGTGCGGGATCATGTCTTTATCGACACCCCACAGTGTGGCCAATTCTTGGATGTGCTCTGGGTTCTCCCAATTGCGGAACGCGGGTAGATCGCCGTCTACTCCGCATTCCCGGTTATTCTGCGCAGTCGGTTGCCCATTCATCTGTAATATGCCAGCACCGGGTTTGCCGATCATGCCTCGCAGGAGGTGCATATTGTTCACCTGACACGACGCCGCCGTCGCCTGAGCCGACTGGTAGAACCCCTGCAACACCGTCGAGAGGACACGCTCAGATTCGCCGAAGATCCGTGCAGCCCGGCGCACGGCGTCGGCCTCGACCCCGCATGTCTCCGCCACTTTCTCCGGAGTCCACGAGTCAACGACTGCACGAAGCTCCTCGACCCCGACCGTGTGCTCCTGCACCCAACTCTCGTCCACCCACCCGTTGATGAACAGTTCCCGGATAAGCCCGTTCATGAGGGCTTGATTTGTGCCGGGCCGCACTGGCAGGTGCACGTCGGCGACCTTCGCGACCTCCGTGTCGCGCGGGTCCACGCAGTCGATGAATGGCCGATCCGGGCCGTCGATCCGGTCGAGGATCCGAGACCATAACACCGTTTGGGTTTCGGCCATGTTATGGCCATAAAGAAAGACGGCGTCACAGTCGTCGATGTCGAGGTAAGCGCCCGGCTGCCCGTCGGAGCCGAAACTTTCCTTCATCGCCGCCGCCGCCGAAGCCGTACACAAACGCGTATTGCCGTCCATGTGCGGCGTCCCAATACCGCCCTTCCCGATCACTGCAAGAGCGTAATACTCCTCGAGAAACATTTGCCCGCTGGTATAAAACCCGTGACTCAGGGGGCCCTTCTCCTCCAGAAGTGCCTTGCTCCGCTCCGCGATAAGCGACATGGCCGTATTCCAGTCCGTCTCGACCAACTCACCCTCGACCCGGATCATCGGACGAGTGAGACGGTCCCGGCTCGTCATCCCAGGAATACTCCCAAACAGGCCCTTCGGGCCCAACCGACCGTGGTTTACCCGGTCAACTGCCCGACCCCGGATCCCGACCATCCGCTCGTCCTTAACCGCGATATCGCATGCGCAGCCGTTGCTGCACAACACGCAGGCGGACTGCACCCACCGATCGACGTCTTGCTCGACGATCCCGTCGGCGAGTTTTTGATCCACCCGCACCGGCCAATGCTCACCGCGACCAAACGGAGTCCGTTCCCCCCAAATGTCAGCAATCCTGTCCGTCATGAGACCACCCTGTCCTTCACTCGTATCAGTCAGTGGCATCATGCAATTGCGCCAGTGAGCCCGAACGTACTCCCGAGCCCACCCGGAGTCGAGGACTTGTAACCCACCGCCCGCACCCGGGGCAGTCCCTTCACATCCGCGCCTCCTTCACTGCAGCCGACGACGCAGCCCATCATCACCCTTCAACTGGCGACCGCGAACAACCCGACCACTCCAAGCAGGTAGAGCACCAGCACTATGAGAGAGTCCGGTCCCATGCCCAGAATTTGTTTTTGCGGCCGAAAAATGAGCCCCACGACGTAGACCGCAGTTAG
>JACMOZ010000257.1 GCA_014377785.1 Aeromicrobium sp. | reverse complement strand
TGGGCCACCGTGAAGGATCACCAAGTCGCCAACTCCGTCGTCGGACAGGAACGCCTGGCACCCTGCCCTGCTCATGGCAAGCACGCTTCCCACTAGGCGGGCTAAGGGAGCTCGGCCACCTCCTTCACGCTGGTGACGGTCCTGACGCCGCAGCCGTTGCGGCTACCAGCATCTCCAACGACCCAACTGTCACCGATGTCCTGAGACATCACATACCAAGTGAGGATATACCCAATAAGGTCGTGCCCACATTTCACCCACACCTGGAGAACATTGTGGTGAGTTCGCGTCATCGAGGTCATGCTCTGTCGCCGGTGATTTGGCGGAATTTCGCGCACTTCCTCATCGTTCCGGGGAGACGACTTTCGACGACGGATCGATTGGTGGTTGGTCGATCCAAGGAGGGCGGTCGCTACCATCGTCCCGTAGTTGGGATTCCGCGCCGCTGGTGCAGCACTCGGGTGACTCGCATTGACCTAGCTCACCGGCGACCCAGACTCAGGCTAGACCACGGGAGGGGCCACCATGGAGGGGCGTGATATCCGAGCGGTCGTTGCGAGGATAACCGCGGGAACCAACGGTGCGAGAACAACGTAGATCACACTTGGCGTACCAAGCACGATCCATTGGTAGAGCAGTAGAGCGATCACATTGGTGACGTAAACGACGCTCACGAATACCGGTTTCCAAAGCCGACGACCGAGCACAAGCACAAGCACAATGTTCAGCAGGAATGGAGCGATGAAGAGCCCCTGGGTGCGAAGGGTGAGGTTGCTGGGGTCGGAGATGTTTGCACCAAGGGCCAGGGCGAACAGCACCGAGACCACTGCGTAGCCGATGAATGCGAAGGCTGCCGATGCTACCGCTCCCACAATCGTGCCAGCCACCGGTGGGAGCGCGGAGAAGATGCCGCGTGGGTACCGGGCATAGGCCCAGACAAGCACGCTGAAGATGAAAGTCTGTACGAGCATCTCGGGCAGTCCGAACGCGTGATACCAGAGCGGCACGCGCGTGTAGACGAGGCCCTCGAGGCTCGACGGTGCAGCCGCAGGTGTCGAGAGGATGCCGATGCCGACGACCAGCGCCCAGAGCCAAAGCCAGCCGAGTCGAGTCGCAATCGAATGGCGAAACGGCAAAAGCACCAATCCGAAGATCATGCCGCGAACCACCTGCAGCGCTGGCCCCAAGAAGACGGCGGTCGAAGCGAACGCCACCATATAGTCCCGGATCACGGGTTGCTCGAATGCCCAGCGATAGTCGAGCAGGCTTGATGCCACCAGACCAGCAAAGAAGTAGGTGACAAAGTGGATGGCCGTTGTGCGGACGAAGAATGCGGTACCAGACCTCATTGCCTAACAGTAGAGGTCGGCGGAGGCAGTCGATGGTGTCGTCTCTGATGCGACCTGGGCGCGCATCCTCGGCGGAGAATTTACGGTGATGGGGCATCCGCCTGAGACGGTCATTGCAGAGAAGGCAGATCGATGTTCAAGACATGCCGCTGCCCCTCTTTATCGATCGGCTCGATGCGGTCAGTGGGTGTTTAGGTCCGGTCTTCATCGACACGATAGGCCTCACGGCACGGTCGGAGCCGACCGAGAGATCGGGGCGATGGAGAAATTCCTTGACCAGCTGATGCGGTGTTAGCGTGGCCGGTGGTCGCCACCCAGCAAGGAGCCATGTTCATGCAATCATCATTTTTCCCGGAACCCGGACCTATTCCAGAGCCAGAGCAGCACGTGGTGCCGTCATGGATTCAGCCTCCAGAAGACGAATACCCGGTCCGGGTGCTCATCCGCGAGTTCTTAGCGCGCACCGCCGGGACCTCGTTGTCGGTATCGCATGTCGATGTCTATTCGACCGGGGTCAGGATCAAGCTGGATTGGGAATTGCGTCGGCGCGACGAGAGCGTAGTCGACTGGCAGATGGCGGCCGGGATGGGCCACTTTCACGGCGGTGGCGGCGACCCCGCGTCGGAGCGCCGATTCGGTCTCGCCTTAGCGGACGGGACCGTGGTGACCACGATCGACCGGTTTCGCATTCACCACAGCTTTCTCGAGCAGCCTGTTGGGTGGTCGCTCATGGACCAAGACGGGGGTGGAGGAGGGGGCGAGAGCCGTTACTCAGGATCTTCACGGTTGTGGTTGTGGCCACTTCCGCCGCTCGGACCGATTGAGCTGGTTGCCGAGTGGCGCGCCCGCGATATCCCCGAAAGCCGGCTGGTGCTGGATGGCTCCGCACTGCTTACCGCGGTCGACGGCGTCCGGTCGGTGTGGAGGCAGTAGCGGACTTAGCCTGCCCGAGCTCGTCTCCGCCTAAGCTCGGATGACAGACCCAACACGGTGACGTGCAAGTGCACCTTTCAAGGGGACGTCACCGCCGGAAGCAGGTGACCGACTCACCACGTGCTGCTCAGCTCGACCAATAGCGTGAGCGGCAGACAGCCAGAAGGCGAGACGGCATGGACTTCTTCACCAGCCCAGACTTATGGGTCGCGTTCCTCACTCTGTTCGTCCTTGAACTGGTACTCGGGGTCGACAACGTTGTCTTCATCTCCATCCTCGCCGGCAAACTCCCCCCCGAACAGAGAAAGCGCGCACGAACCGTAGGCCTCTCACTCGCGCTCTTCATGCGCATTGGGTTGCTCTTCGTCGCCTCGTTTATCGTCGGCCTCACCGCACCACTCTTTGGATTCGGCGACGGAGCATTCCAATTCAGCGGCCGCGACCTCATCCTCATCATCGGAGGACTGTTTCTGGTCTACAAAGCCGTCCTCGAGATCCACGAACGACTTGAAGGACCAGAAACCCATGCCACCCCGGTCAAGGCCGCGACCTTCGGTGCCGTCATCGTGCAGATCCTCCTTCTCGACGCTGTTTTCTCCCTCGACTCCGTCATCACCGCCGTCGGTATGGTGGATGAGCTGTACATCATGATCGCCGCTGTAGTTCTCGCGATCGTCATCATGCTCTTCACCGCCGGGATCATCAGCAGCTTCGTCGAAAAACACCCCACAGTGAAGATGCTCGCCCTCGCCTTCCTCGTCCTCATCGGCTCCACCCTCATCGCCGAGGGCTTCGACGTGCACATCGACAAGGGACTCATCTACGGCCCGATCGCCTTCGCCATCATCGTCGAGACCCTCAACCTCGCCGCCAAAGCCAGGCAGGCAAAGAAGGCGCACACCACCCCCGAGCCGGTGCACCTGAGAACGCCGTACTCAGAAGACACCGCAACGGATACCTCGGGCACATCGACGGTGCCCTCAGGCGTACCGCCGAAGTCCGACTGAACGTGAGCAACTGACGGTGGCTTCGTGAGCGTCAGTCGGCGACGGGTCTGTTGACCCGGGGAGTTGGCTGCTGTGTCGGCTTGACTAACCCCGAGCGCGCTGAATTCCGGCCTGTCGACTCCTCAGAGGTGGCCGTCACGATGGTCTTCGCAATGCTGCATTGTTTGGGCAAGCAACTACTCCGTCGTCACCCCAGTTGCGGAGCCCAAAGCGGACATCTGGATGCCAGACATCATCTGCTTCCCGTTACATCGTGGATAGTGTGTTGTCGGCCGGGCATGGGGGCATTGTGTTGGCGGCCGATGCTGGCGCGATCGCTAAGAAGAGTGGGAGCGCCAGAAGCGCTCCCGTAGCGAAGGTTGCAATCACAGTCCGGTGAATTCCGAGCGGGCGTTCGGGAGAGAGGAGGCGTCGCACCCGGGTCAGCGCGGACACGTCGCCGGCGCCGAGAGCCGCAGCCGGGATGATCCCCCGCTCCCCCAAGCGAACAAGCGCCGTGGCGACCGTGAGCCTGTCGTTTTCTCGCACGGCCGTGTCGTCCGCCGTCATTTCCACCAGAGAGCCGAGCGCTTGGCGTGCGTGACGGAATGCGGCAACGCCGGGAAAGGCGCGCTGTAAGGCGTTGGCCGCGGCGAGGATCAGATGGTGGTGACCGGACAGATGTGCCCGCTCATGGGCCAGCACCGCCGCAAGCTGCTGATGGTCAAGGGCTTCAATTGCCGCGGTGGTCAAGACGATTTTGGGTCCGCGTCCGGGAAGGCAATACGCGGCGGCCGCCGTGTGCTCAACGATTAAAGCGTTGTAGCCGTCATGGTGTTCCGCGACCAGAGCGAGGGCGTGAGACTGCCGCTTGCTACTGCGTGATGCCCCGAGAAATTCGCGGGTGATGCAATACCCCGCGCGTGTCAGCACGGTGAGGGCAGCGGCAGCTCCAGTGGCACTGACGATTGCACCTCCGGGGGTGGAATATTGGGCGCGAAGAATCATCGCACAGGCCCGAAAAAACTCGGCCAAATTTGTCGCCCATGAAATAGCGGGAACAGCAAGGCTCACACCGACGAGCACGACCGTCGCCAGCAACGACACGCTGAGAGCTTGCCAGGCGGCGATACCAACCCGTGGGGAACGCTCCAACCAAGAACTTCCCCGCAACGCCCTCGGGCCGACGAAGGCCAAAACCAGGGCGAAGATGATCAAAACGACCGGCGCAATCATCAGTCGGGACTGCTGACGTTTTTCGGTTGTTGAAGGTGCTGATCCAATGCCTGACGGAGGCGAACGGCTTCCTCCGTGGACATTTGTTCAACGAAATGTAATAACGTTCCGGTGCGGTTGGGGGCGCCGGCTAAAACTTCACCCATGAAAGTTGCCGTGTGTGCCTCACGGCTCAGCGCGGGGCGGTACACGTACGCTCGTCCGCTTTTTTGCCGTGTCAGAATTCCCTTGCGGTGCAGGTTGTCCATGACCGTCATCACGGTCGTATAGGCCAGTTCTCGCTCCCGTTGCAGGTCGGCGAGTACTTCTCGAACGGCGACAGCATGATCCCAGGACCACATTCGGTCCATGATCGCTTTTTCCAGCTCTCCCAGTGGACGCATCCTGGCTGCACTTTCCGGATTCATAATGGGCAGTCTGCCCACGCAACTACGGCTCATAGTATCGCGGGAAAAATGGTGAAGGGCTTACTCGGGGATGCCACCGGAGCAGGGGCGCGGGGTTCCGGTTCTGGGGATCGGACACCTCTGCGCTGGTGAGGTTACGCGTGAGTCTGGTGCAACTGTGAACCCCGTCAATGGACCGGCTTGCCTGCGCGATGTTCGCCGCCTTGTTTTGCCCCTCCGCAATGAAAATGGAGGTCATAGTAACGAGCAACGTGAGAATGATCGCCGAGCCGATCCCATAAAACGCTGGTCTCGACGCCGTTCATCGCGCCGTTGTGGCGACCCCGATGCGATGAGAAACTGACGGTATCCGGGTAGCTGTGGCGGCGGGCCGCCATGGCGGGACCCGCCAGACGAGGTCCGCTCATTTATGGCGGAATCTGTTCTCGACTGGCTGGGTCGATCCGGCAGATTGCTGCTTGCGTAGTTTGTTCAGGTCAGCGCGGAGCTGAGCAATCTCATGAGCGGATGCTCCGGTCGGGGCAGGAGCTATGGGCGGCTGTTTGCCGGGCCGCATCATCAGCGACTCCGCCCCCATGCCAATCGGGCACGCCAACTGGGCCAAGGAATAAAAAAACCTGCGGCAGTACCCTTCCTCCACTCAGTGACTGCAGGTGTGCGGAAATTGCGCCGATCGACCCGGGAGGCACAGGCCAGAGCGACTCCCACTCATACATTCACCAGGAAAAGTCGGAGGTGGTCCGACTACGCGGCACCCATCCCGATCGAATCGATGTCTTCAGAGATTCGAAGATGACCGCTTTCAGCATCCGCGGCCTTTCGTCGCGCCAGGACATTGACGATCGGGTAAGCGGTGATGAAGCCGACTATGTTTCCGATTCCCATGAGGAAGAAGAAACGCACGTCGGTCGGCCCGGGCATCAGCGAGGAGAAGTGCAGCAAAATCATCCACCCACCCATTCCGATGTCGAAAGCAAGCACGATCATCGCGGCGGTCAGAAACGCACGACCGGTTGTCATTCCTGCCGCGAACTTCTCGAAAAGAAACAAAAGAACAATGGCAAGTAGCGCAATGACGATGATCAGAACCCACAGGTTGATGCCTGCAATGGTGAGACCGCTCGCGACGACGAGGGGAACACCGATGAAGTGAGCGACCGTGGCTGCAGCCCCACCCGGAGTTCCGCCGGTGAACGCCTGCGCCCATCGACGCTTTTGACGAGCCGAATCGGGTACCCGACCTTTCGCACTGTTGGTGCGGCCCCATGCGAAGTAGGCCAACAGTGCGATCGGGCCGAGGTAGAGAGCAGTAATGGCCCAGACAGCTTCCATCGCGACCCTGTCCTGCCGAAAACGACGAACATAAATGTCGTGAAGCATGACCGCTGCGCTGAGCAACCCCACCAGCACAAACGCCCACGCCACCGGGTACAGTCCGTCCGGGACCATCGATGCCATTCCACCCATAACAAGCTCACTTCCCATCAAAACGATCTGGTCTTTTGCTGCCAGAAGCCAGATACTACTGTAGTTAGTTTTTGAGAGTGGTTAGCAGCATCATCAGCGCAATTGTGTTGGTTCTCAGTTTCAGATTGCAGAGCGCTGTGGCGGACCGCTGTGGCAATCGATCCGGCTTGTCCGCTTGCGAATCTTGCGCAGGCTGGCCCGGGAGCAGCCACTCTCTGACTCTTTCGGGACTGCTGTCGGTTTGAATGACTCTGACGTGCGCGTCAGCAGTCCATTCTGACCGCGTCGAGCCCGGCGAGACGGACAGCGACAGTGCCGAGAGCCTCCAGCCGATGAAGCTCGCCAATGACGATTTCATCCAAATCAACTACTGCGAGTCGCCGACACTATCGTCCTTCATCGGTCCGTGCGAGGAAGAGCAGGTCATCGATGAGGTCGGTCACGTGAACGGCTGCGCCTCCACACGTTCACGCGTGACTCTTGCACTAGCCGCATCGCTCTGAGCCAGAACAACTTGGACCCGCGCCCGCACCGCGGCGAGGAGGCGCCGCAGTTCGTGAGACGCGTCGCCGATGAATTGCTTCCACTGCCCCGTGGATCGACAATCGCCGCGATCGGCTCATCCGCACTTCGCGCCGTCCGAAAGCGACTCCCGATTCGTTCGGCGCCAGAGCGAGATTATTTTCGTGACGCAGCCAGCACGACCTCTGTCGACTCAGGCCCGGGCAGTTCTAGGGGGCACGAGGCGAAGATCGACGGCGGCAACGATACGCCTCAATCGGACAGATCAGGCCAGTCCAATTGGAACTGCAGCCCCAAGACCCACGCGGGCTTCAAGAGGGCCGCATAACCCTGTGTCCGCGAATCGCAGTCGAGGCCGGTTAAGCGTCAGTTGCACCGCTGCTCAGTGGCTTCGTTGTACGGGGTTGTTCCGGTGGGGGTTCCGAAGTTGGGAGTGCCATCAGTGTTCCACGGCACGGGCTGCGCGTAGACCTTCCGATCGTTCCACCCATTCGTTGTGGTGGTCTTGGCGTGATAGATGTTCCAGTTGATGCCGGCAGCCCCGGGCACCGGTATTGATTCACCGCCGGGCCCGTACACGCCTCCGCCGGAGGCGAACACGGGCCCACGCTTCGTGTACGACTGATACGTCGTTAGGTCCCCGCCGTTGTATACGAGTTCCCCGAGCGAGTACGAGGTTGTCCAACTGGCATTTGCGTTGTACACGATCGTGAGCTTGTTGTTCGGTCCGATCCAGGCTTCTGGGCCTTCCTCGATAGCCTGCACCGAGGTTTCCCACGACTGGTCCGGGCTTGCGATTAACCTCCTGTAGTCCTGGTCGATGTGGAGCGGGTCGCTCATGTGGGCGATGAAGATCTGTTGGGGTGCTGCGCCGCCATTGTTGGTCGGTGTGCCCGACCAGAGCATGTACCAGTTGTTGTTGTAGTTGAAGACCGTTGGGTCGATGGCCCACTGGTTGGTGCTGTCGGCAATCTTGCCGGCAAAGACCCATGCACCGGTGGGATCTTGCGTGGTCGCCGTGATGGCAAAGATCCTGTGGGTGTCGTTCGTCGCGGGGTCTCCGCCTTTATCGGTCGCGCTCGCGAAGTAGATAATCCATTGGCCGTTGAGATACTCGATTTCCGGCGCCCAGGTTTCGGCGCTGTGGTCGGTACCTGTCGGCGACGTCCAGATTGTCTTGACCGCTGCAGTCGATAGACCGTTGATTGTTGAACTGGCGCGAATGTTGATCGATCGGGCGCCGTCCGATTGGACCAGATAGTAGGTGTTGTTGCGATACCAGACAGAAGGATCCGCGCCGGTGGTGATCGGATTGATGAGGGTACACGCGGAACCGGCCAAAGCCGTCACGGGAGATGTTACGCCACCAAGGGCGGCCAGCAGGGCCCCCGTGATAGCCAAACTTATGCCTGTCGTTTTCTTCATCA
>JACMOZ010000256.1 GCA_014377785.1 Aeromicrobium sp. | reverse complement strand
CGGGCAGTAACCACGCGACAGCGTGGATTGTGAGATCGAGGGTGGCGCGTTGGACGCGCCACCCAACGCGCCACCGCACGCGCCACGGGGCCAAGCTGAGACCTCGTGACATCGTCCGCCGTCAGCACGACCGAGCAATCGGTCGCGAAACCGGCGCTACGTTCGCGAAAGGTGACTGCGACATGCCTTCCGTGAAACAGGCGCGCTTCCTTGGCACAACGCCGATTCTCCTCAGCAGCACGACAGCGACGTCGATGACCTTTTGGAAGTCCTCCAGTTAGAGGGCGCGCACATGGACAGAGGCGTCCGCGAACTTTTTGACTCCTCGACGGAATACAGGGCAGATGGTCACCTCCGATCACATATCCGACAGCACCCTGATCGCCGCGTCTATTGACGATGGCGAGCTTTTCGCCACCATCTTTGATCGCCACATACAAGCTGTGTACCGGTTCGCAGCTTCCCGAAGTGATCGACGGGGCGCCGAAGACGTGGCCAGCGAAGCATTCACGATTGCGTTCGCTAACCGCCATAAGTTTCGGCCATCAGCATCCGCGCGTCCTTGGCTCATCGGCATCGCCATCAACGTCATGCGGAAACGTAGGGACCACGGACATCTAGCCAAGCGCACCTTGGAAAAGTTTTGCATCGGAGAGATCGCGTACAGCCAAGATCCGCTAACGCTCATCGAGCAGACAGAGACGGAAGCTTCGACACGAGCGCAGGTCGCTGAGGCCCTACTCAGCCTCGCTGACCGCGATCGTGAAGCGCTGCTGCTTTTCACTTGGGACGACCTGTCTTATGAGGACATCGCAGAGTGCCTCTCGGTGCCTCTGGGAACCGTCCGCTCGCGCATCCATCGAGCCCGCGCACACGTTCGTGAGGCGGTAATAGAAATCCAAAGAAAAGCGGATCACAAACGATTCTCTGTAGACCCATCGGGGGTTAGACGATGAAGGACGAACTAGCGCTGATTCGCGATCTCCAAATCGTCGACACGAACGTCGACTCTGAGTTCCGCGATGCACTGCGAAAAAATCTGATTGCTACGACATCTGATGAGACCCCCGAAGCAATTTCTGGCAAGCCACGACGGCGAGTCCGCCGCGTATTGGTTCTTGCAGTGGCATTCGCGGCCACGATTGCGGCGGGTGCTTTAGGCGCCACAATCGTCGGCCGCGAGGGGCCCGTCACCAACGAAATCCAGTCCGCATCTGGACAGTCGTCAGTCATCGCACGTACAGCGAATGGGGACACCACCCTCGACTCCATCAGCCCCGACGGGTCGTTTTGCGCGACATTTGCAAGTGCCGTGACCTGGGCGTCGTCGTCTCAACAGTGCGGTGTGCAACTCCCGGCCTCGGGCGTGTTCGTCGGCTGGATTTGCTCAACGGCGGTCGACGGCTCACATCCGACCTTTTCGGTGCGAGCCATCGTCGCGGACGACGTCACCGCAGTTCAGCTCAGACTGGCGGATGGTTCCCTAGAAGACACCCCGGTAGAGCACAACGTCCTGGAGTGGTCGACGTCGAACCGTGAAATGCGCCCCGCTCAACTCCTCAACAAGCGCGGGACATCCGCATTTCAAACCGACGGCACTGGCACCCTGTCCTGCTGAACATATTAGGTTGACTCTGACTTTCACATACTGATAGTGTCTTAAAACCGGGAAATCGGATTGGTTTCCATATCAGGAAAGAGGAATGATGAGCAAGTTTCGAAAAATGGTGCTGCTTGCCGTAACAGGTGTGGTTCTAGCCTTGCCGGCCGGGGCGAGTGCCGCCGTCAACCAGTACGTCAGCGGCTTGATGGGCCCCATGACGTCGCTCCAGACGCACGATGGCTACATCTACCGGGTAAATAACGGCGTATCAAAGCCATACGCTCCGTCGTGGCGCCTGAAGTTCTTCAACAGCGCTGGCGGCCAGTACGCCGAGCAGTGGGCGAGCTCGACCGGATTTACGATCACTTATCCGGCCGGATGGGCACCAATCGGCGCCGTGTCCCAGTGCAGCAACTTCGATCAGTTCTCTTACTACTCGGTCTCGTGTTGGACCGTCTACTAGCAAACCGTCCGGAAAGGACTATTACGATGAAGAAGCTCTACTTAATCGGCAGCATGGCCTTGGCCATTTCAGCCACTGCGCTTTCCCTCGCGGCGGCGTCTCAAGGCGAGGAAGCGCCCGCTCCTGATCGAACTCCGGACACCGGCACGAACGTTTCCCACTTGATCTCGTCGCTGAAGGGTGGAACCAACATCACGGCCGACGATCAGCGCGCTGTGGGTAGCCTCACAGATAAAATCGCAGGTGCAAACGACAATCCGAGCACAGACTCACTCGATTTCGCGAAGGCGCGTGTCATCACTGACAACTCTGAACAAGGTCGCTGGGTGCTCGTACCGTCCAAAGAGGGCGGCGGATATTGTCTGCGCATTCAGCTTCCAGACCGAATCGTTCCGGGGCATGACACGGTTACGTGCGCACCAGGAGTCGACACGCAGGGATACGTCGCGGGCCTGATTCAGGGATCAGAGCTCGATTCCAAAGTGATCCTCGGAATCACGACGGATGCTGTGAAGTCCATAACGATCGCTGCCAAGAACGGCGAGACCACCGAGCTCAACCCGAGCAACAACGTGTTCGTGATCACCGGGCCGACGGCTAACTCGGCTGATCGACTGACATTCGTCGAGGGTGAGGGAGCCTCGACGTTCTCTGTCCCGTCAGACAACTGAATTCGACCTGCATGACGAGGGCGCTCCTAGAACACCTAGGAGCGCCCTTCGAACGTCAGGACCCAGATACCCCGAAGATGGCATGTACCTAGTGCGAGGCCACCGGCGCTTGGCGGCGGCCCGCATCAGCGACCATGGTGACGCTTGGTGGTCGGGACAACTTTCGTTCAGACACTAGATCCTTCGGTACGCCTCGCCGACGTCGTGGTGCTGCGAGTGCGATCGCGCGGCCGACAACGACGCGGATGGCGTGTAGTGCCTCGACATGAACTGCTCGAGGTCTACCCGCGAGAACCGGATGTATCGGTCGAACCGGTAGCCCGGCAATCGACCCGAGGTCCACAATCGCCAAACCTGTTCCCGGCTCATGCCGAGAAGTTCGGCGACCTGGCTGCTTCCAAGCAGAGGTGACATACCGTCTGGCAACATGCTGAGTTGATCCATGTCATCGACAATAGGCATGTCAGCCACGTCCGCAACCGGGTGCGAGTCACCCTCGTTCTGGCGGTGTTCGGAACGCTTCGGCGCAGCTCGCGCCGCCTGGGAGCTACGCGAGTGGCGGCCGCACATTGGCCAGCTGGCGGGCTGCTAGCGCAACGAGAACATCCCGTTCAACCGGTCGGTATTGCCGAGCGAGCCTGGGATGTAGTGGCCGTAGACCCGCTTGATCATCTCGGGGTCGTCGCCCGCCCAGTTGGCCACTTCCCAGATGTCGCGGCCAGCGGCGAGGCAGCGGCTGATGAATGTGTGACGCAGCTCGTGGAAGGTCATCTTCCGCGCGTCGTATTCGCGCCCGCCGACTTCCATGATCGCCACGGCGTCGCGAGCCTTGT
>JACMOZ010000029.1 GCA_014377785.1 Aeromicrobium sp. | reverse complement strand
GACGTCGTAACAGCATCGTGATCCCCACCCCGATGGCCGCTCCCACCGAATTGGTGAGGATGTCGCTCCCACTCGCAAAACGCCTCGGCAGCAGTAGCGCTTGGCCGAGTTCGATGAAGCCCGAGAGCGCGATGCACGCAACCAGCGCGATCCACCAGTGCCGCCGACTCAACTGCGCTGCAACCAGCGCCCCCAACGGCACGAACAGCAGCACGGTGGCTCCGCGTTCGATGAACCGATAGTCCACGACATCCGGAATCCCGACCGAGTGCATATACACGAGTACCCGCCCGAGCACATCGTCGATGGGCGCGTCGACGGGCGCGTCGACGGGTGACGGCCAGAATCCAACCACTAGGCACGCGGTGACATACCCCACGCCCACAAGGGCGAGCAGTCGCCGGGTTCGCGCTCGCTGCGTGCGGGAAGCCTACGCATGCGAGGTGGTCGCGCTGCCTCTGGTGCTTGAGTTTGTCGCTCTGGCGACCGTATCGAGATCGGCGCTGTTCACACGCACTCGGTACTTTGCCGAATGTTTGTCATTTATATTGCCGACGTCCTCGGCCGGCGCCTCGTGCTCTCGAGATTCCAGTTGCGCGGATCCTTTTGCCAGGCCGCGGATAGCTGGGCCTCCTGCCTCGAGCCGAATGTGCCGGCCGGCGATCTCCTGCCCGCCGATATCGCGGAGTCGAGTGTTGCGGCGGCTATCCCCGAGGACCTCCCCAACCTGCCGCCGAACCGTGCTCTCGCATTCCGGATGCCGACCCGGCACGGCGCGCGCATTGCAAAGCGGATGGCCGAGTACCGGTGTCTCGTCGACAGCGGGCGCGAGGGCTGGCCGACTACCTGCCGGCCAGCGTCGACCCGCTCCGCGACATCCCCTACTTCGTCGAGGAGGCGCTTGACTTGGATGCCGCGGCCATCGACGCGCACGTGCCCTACTGGTGTTCGCGCTGCAGGGTCCGCCGACCCGGTATCTCGTGATGCTGCAGTGGGCGGCGGGTCTCGCCGTCGGGGCCAGCTGTGGAACGAGGGCGAGCCCGACGAAGACGTCGACCATACCGAGGACATCGACATCGGAAACCTGATGATGGGCTTCGCGCCGCGCCCCGGACCCGGAGCGGATCCACCACTGGATCGACCTGCTCCGAACCCTCACCGCGCGCGTGGCCGAGGTAGTCGCCCTCCGCTGCTCTGCATGCTCGCCTGGCTGAACTGCGCGCTCGGGCACCGGACGCAGGCCGGTCGTCACGTCGACGGGGCCCTCGCGATCGCCTACCCCATGGCGCAGCTGCTCGGCTCGATCTTCGCCAGCGGTGTGCTTCCGGATTGGAGGATTGCGGATCCGGGGGTTTGACGGCGGGGGAGTAGGTGCGAAGAGACCGTGTCGAGATCGCATTCACCTGCACACCGTTTGCGACGTGCTCCGCGGACCAAGCCCGCGTTAGCATCTCAATCGCTTGCACGACCGTAAAGCGCGGAGCCGGCGAGCCCGAGATTCTCCTCACCGAATAACGGATCAATCTCTCGATCGTAGAAATGCTTCAACCGCGTCCAAGGTGGCGGTGCGCGTCCTCGTGCGTTTGATATCACTTTCCCACACACGCAGCACCTGCCAGCCGATGGATATGAGCTGGTCGACCTGCTCGGCATCACGCGCAATGTTTCGCTGTAGCTTGTTGACCCAATAGCTTCCTTCGCCGTACTTCGCAATCACGCGCTGCAGTTCTCTGCCATGCCAAAAGTCGCCGTCGATGAAAACTGCCAACCTCTTCCTTGGCTTCGCGACGTCTGGCTTCCCTGGGGCCTTGTCGTAATGCTTCTGGAATGTCACGCCTCGTGCCTTGAGCTCAGCGAATGCAATTAGTTCTGGCTTGGTGTTCGTCGACTTGATTGAGGCCATGAGGGCGGAGCGCTCGGCGGGATCGAAGAGTAGGTTGGGCACCCCTCGATCATCACGCGACGGCTGACCAACATCAAGAGTCGCGGAGTACTGTGACAACATCGGTCGAGAATATCGCCAGGGTTTGCATCGGGAGTCGTCCTCATCGCGGGCCCGCCGCACCTTATGCGCTCGGAGTGTCACCGAGTCAAGATACGCTGAGCGCGAATCAGTTCCGAGCGAGATTCTGCGAGAGGTAATTTCATTGGAAGAGTCGCGTTCGTTTGCGTCGTCATTGTCTGATCTCTGGGGTCAAGCGTCAGGTGGCGCGTCCGTCGCGGACCAGCCTGGGGGTTCCGTCGGGGTGTGGCCCGATGCGCCTCGACCCGCAGGGTTACAGCCTGCACTCGACTGGTTTCGCGCAGGACTGAGAGACTCTGACTTGCCACGACTGCTGTTCTTGATCGGTGGGCCCGGAGCTGGGAAATCGCACGCTGCCGCCCATGTTGTCGATGGGCTCACCGAACGCAACGCGCTGAACGATGGCTTGGCCCACCGGACCTACAGGTACGACGCGCAAAGCAGGCCGCTCGTGGTTGTGAACGACGCCACAATCGGCGACCATGCGAATAGTCGTGGGGCGCTGGGTCACGATATTCAGGACGCTCTTCAAACGGGTGCACATTTCTTTGCATGCGTGAATCGTGGAATTCTCGTTGAAGAGCTCAACAATGCAACCGAATTCGGCTTGAGCCGGAGCGTTCCCGATCGCGCTGTAATCGACTGGCTGCTCCAGTCTCGGGGGGCCACCGATGCGGGCCGAGACAACTGGACGGTTGAATCGAGTGATGGAGATTCAACTGACTATCTTCGCGCAGGTCGCTTGTACAACGGGGTGATCCAAGTCGCTCAGATAATGGCTGTTTTTGTCGACGTGTGCTCACTGTTCGAGGGGGCGCCCAAGGCATCGGTGGACCAGATTGGCGAGGACAACGTCAATATCTCGGCTCAGCAATACCAGATCAGTCGATTCCGCAAGAGGGCGGATTCCCAGCCAAATGAGTTTGCGGCGGGCCAACTTTTCAGTTCAGTTCTTGAGAGGCTGGCAATGGGCCTGGCCCTAAAAGAATCGAACGGTGAAGGGGCTATCGAATCGAACGTCACGAGCTTGGCGAATCCCACCGTCCTTAACGGACTCCTTTCCGTGTTGCGCGGATCCGAGATTGTGTCGTCGCAGAAGATGACTTATCGCGAAGTGTGGGGTGCCATCGTTCGGTGTATTGTCGGCGATCTTCCGGACCAGATTAATGCTACTGACGTCGAAAAGTATCTGGACGCGCTGGTACCCGAAGCCGCTGACCCTGAAGCTGAGTTCACTCGCTACATGGACCTGGCGTCGGGCCGGTACTCACAAGCGCTTTATGGGGCGACCGCCGAACTCGCAGATTCCGCCGATTCGCTGAGAAACCCCGTCACTCGACTAACGCAAATGGTCGATCCCGTGCGCGACGCCTTACCTGGAGACAACTCTGCAGGGACAACGGGATGGGCCACCGCCGTTTCCGATGCGTTTGCAGGCCAAGTCGAGGGTGGCTCCCCGCTTCGAGCCTTGTTTGACTCGGTTCACAGTGAGGATCCATTTCGACTGGCCGTTGGGCCATTCGACTGGAAATTGGACGCGACATTCAAAGCCGTATCTGAGAAGCCGGACCTCGCACCGGACAAGCGTTTCCTTTTCATCGCTTGGTACGGCGGATACCTAATGCGTCTCTATGCAACGGCCAACGGGGTACCGGCTTTTCGAGCTGAAATTGACACGTGGACAGCGGCCTGGGTGCTTTCGCCGAAGATTCCTGATGACCTTGAATCCCGACTGATGACGCTCTTGAAACCTGCTCGGGTTCAGGGCGCGCCCGAAGGCTATTCGCTAATTCCCATTTACGACAGCCGAACCAATCCCATAACCGGCTCTAGCCGGCCGCAGCTAGCGCTCCGTACAAGCTCGATCGACATGGAGACCGAAAGCGCAGGAGAGGCGTTGTTCTTGAAAATCAAGGAAGGCGCCAAGGACATTCGACCGGTATTGCTCGACTTCCCTATGGTTCGCGAGGCGATGGCGTGCGGCGAAGGATATTCCGGCGTGACGGAGCTGTCAGACATCACGTCTCCGCGGCTTGAACGTTTCCGTGCCGCCCGACTCGTACCCGGAGATTGGCTGGACGCACAACGGTACCGCGTCGTCGATGGAATGTCGGACGAAGTATTGAGCGTTGGAGCGGTCGGTTGACGAACATTCGCCAGATGCCTGCATCTTTGCCTCGGCCACAATATGTGCCCGTTCCAGAAGCATTCATCTCTGCTCTCGCCTGGAAGATTCTCGATGTGGACGCTCTCGAAAACGAGACCGGATCACACTCAGATGTCCCGATGGTGCGCGAACCGAACGGAAAACCTATCGGGCTCTTGTACCGCACCGGTGGCGGGTCCAGCCGCGTGATCACGATAAAGCAGACGCTTCCCTCCGGGGAGCGGCTTTCCGAGTTCAAGAAAGCACTCTCTTTGTCTGGGCTGCACATCCATGGTTCGGAGGCGCTCCTAGCGGAGGCAATTCTCAACAGTCTTGATGGTGTGCGCGTGGAGAAGAGTGCGAGCCAACCGGCAAGTCCGCTTACTCCGTCAATAGCTTTACTCCAAAACATGCGAGGTGTGTCCGGGGTCAAGGGACCACCCGACGTCGCTGCGATAGTCGAGTCGCTGTATGCGCGAGGTGCTGGCAGCCAACCGGAGTCGCTGAGCGCCTCACGTCTGTGGCTAAAAGCTGCAAACCGAAGGATGGATGTCGACCCGCTACTCAGAGCTCTCGATACTGCCGTAGATAGATCGCTACTCGGCTCACGTCGAAAGGACACGGCTCAGATCGATGCGGAACAGGAGTCAGGCGCTTTAGGAAGTGGCGACTATACGGGAACTCCTTTCGACTGGTTCGCTGTGGTCTGGAACCGCCTCACGAGCGATGCTTGGGTTCAGGCCCTGCCAGCTCGCGTGTGGGTGGACTGGGCAACCACAGTTCTTCGCTTGGCGACAGGCATGAGCTTCCTTTGGGAATGTGCGTGGAATGAGGAATTCGCTCGCGGTGTATTGAGGGAGGGCACGGCGACTTGGTCGAGCATCAGGGACGGAGTACCTGCAGTGCTGCCGTGGAGATCATCACGCGCAGGAAAAGTTGCGCTAGATGTAGCTCCCCAGCTGATATCGAAGGTTCATCGGAGCGAACGGATTCGAGTGCTTCTCGGGGACTGGCAGAAGGATCACGACGCTCTTGACAGCACCTTCGAATCGACATTATCTGACATGCGAGCGGATGCCGCATTCCGGCTACAGCTGACCGATGCCCTTGGCTCCGAACGGCAAACCAACTCCGGCAAGAATCTCTGGGAAGCGATTAAATACGCGCTGAAAACGAGAGAGACAAGTGCCGCGCAAGCGGACTATTACGGGTTGTTGCGTACCAACGGGCGATATTTGTCAGTCGAGCCCGGCACGGAGTGGATTGCGGTCGTCGCGAGCTTGGCTTGCGAAAATCCCGGCGGATTCACGGACGTTGGCCGGCTAATGTCGGACCTCCGTTCGCTGGGAATGAGGCCTGACCTCCCCGATCTGATCGGTCTGTTGGAGCGAGCTGGACTAGCACGTGGAAGCGCGGACGCCGATCAGGGCGTCGTAATAGAGAGTGCATTTTGAATCAGATGGAAAACACCGGGTCAGAAATCTTTGGAAACGCATTCGCTTCGTGTCTGACTGATCTTGATGGGTTGGGTGCGGTCTTTCTGCCCGAGGGCGTGGAGGCATCAATCGCCGAGTCGATAGCCCGGTCCGCCAATAGGCAGCGGCCTGTGGCCCCGCCATTTGCCATCATCATTTCTCCCAAGCAAGACCTTTCAGATCCTGAATGTCTTCGAATGTCGTCGCAAGCAGCAATCGCGTACCGGAGCGATAGTCGATTGGCGATCGTTCTCGGACTCAATCCAGATCTGGCATCGTTCCGTCAGGCATATCGCGATTTGGTTGGTCCGTCCTATCCGGCAGGCGCTACAAACAAGCTTTCACTGGCGCGGCTTGCGACAAACGCACTGAAGTTCGTTGTCGAGTCGGCCGGCCTTGCGCCTTCGGCCATCTGGGACCGAAATGACGCAGAGAGTCTTCTGGGGACGTGTTTCCGGCAACTTATGGAGGCCTACGAACAAGTCGGTCAAGGCTCGCGCGAATGGAACGCTTATTGGTTCGAGCACGTTTCGATCGGGCTATCACAGCTCAGCGACCTAATTCGCAGGAAGTTGCAGTCCGATCCTGGAATCACTTATCGAGACCTATTCGCGCAGTACACCTATCCCAGCTTTGGACTACCTACGCCGGAAGACGGAGTTGCGCTTCGACCGGGCAAGGCTGCAGGAAAGTTAATCGCCGCGGCGTTGTCAACATGGTGGGCCGATGGGGCCACGATCAACAGCACTGTCCAGCAGCTAGCGCATCATCCCGACACTCCTCACGAAGAATCTCACGCCCTGTCGCGCATCGATTGGTCCGGCTTCGACGAGATGCGTGCGCGAAACGGCAACGACCTTCTTGCGATGGTGCAATTCATTCTTGCCGGAGATACGCGAACACTGGAGGCGTACACGTCGCTTACCGAGCGCCAGTTCTTCGATCCACTGGACGCCGCCAGCAAGACGCGGTTCCTTGCGATCTACGGAAGCGGCGAGGAGGACCTCACTGCCGGTGCCTCTGCGAATCTAGGTCCATTCATCCTCCTCTCTAGCGCAGACGAAACTCTGCCCGCCGTGGCTGCACTTCGATCCCAAGAAGTCCGAATTCTCGTCGCGATGATGGCTCGTCCGACAGCGGAGCAAGTGATCGCATCAAAGCTTCGCGTAGTCGCAACAGCGCCAAAGCTAACCTGGCAAGGCGAAACGACGCTGGGCCCAGACGGCAACGTATGGGCAATAGGACGCTTTGTGCGCAACCTTGGAACGAATTCTGTCTCGCGTCCCATCGTCACTTCAAGGATCAAGGTTGAAGTCGACGCGAATGACTCGCTTGCCGGGATGGTGGACACCGCCGTATCGTGCGACCTCATAATGCTGCCGCCGACCGGCAACGGAATGTTCTTCATGCGTTCCACGAATAACGGTCTCGGTAAACCGACGTTCATGGGGGCCGATGAATTCGATCTCTTGTCTGGTCCGAGATTCGAAGATGCGCGGTTTTCTGAGACTCTTACTGGCTTGAAGTCCGTCCAGCGGATCATTCTGTGGAGCACCAGTTCTCGAGACTCGGTGCGATTTGAGTCGAAGCCGGTTCCTCCCCTTAAATCACGCGATGGATTATTCACGATGAGTCTTGTGCCTCAGGCAAGCAATGAATTCGCAATCGGCGACTTCTCGTATGAGCTTGTCGCTCCAATAGAGGCGGGTCTGTTCCGCTCACCCATCGTCGCGGCTATAAAGAAGCAACTCATATCTGCCTCGCCGCCATCGAATGACACTGCGATGTCGCTGCAGGGCCGGTATGAAACAATCATCGCGGCGAAAATACAGAGTGAGCATTGGCTGGACGCGCTTGGCCACGTTGTCATTCCGGAAAACCAGCGATTCGACTTCGACGCAGTCTCGCTTGATTCCTCTGGCGTACTCATGGATCCTGCTACTTCGAACATGAAAGCATCAACGGATTTCACCGTCCCCAATAAGCTTCTGGATTCGGTTGAGGTGTCTGAGTTTCGTGCAGCAGTTGTAGCGCTTGGCCTCGCCGAGGCGCTCGACGTGACCACGACCGATGGGGAAAAGCAGGAATGGCCCTCCAGAACGTCATGGCGATCCCTCTGGGAAGGCAATCGAGGCGCGCTGGATAATTACCTCACTGCCTACTCGAATTTGGTTCAGTGCGCAAAGAAGATCGGCAACTCTCACGGCGTGTTTTGGGCTACTTACCCATTCGGCATGAGTGTTTGGGATTCGGCTAGCGGTTTGTGTCGCGCAGTCTTGCTCAGCCCTCTTCACCCGTTGCGTCTCGCCTGGCTGGCCGGGGTCGAATCCACACTGTGGGACGCCGATGACGCTGCCCTTCTCGCTGGCACAGTCGAAGGCTGGAATTTTCCGGTTGTTGGCCCAAGCGAAACGGAGAACGGGCGACTCATTGCGGTTCCCACAGATAGTGGCGACGGTCAAGTCTTCTTGGGCTGGTCGATGCTAGTGCAAGTGTCAATCAATGGTTTCCAGGCCCTGGACTCACCGGTGATGGTTGGTGGCGCACCGGCGCCTGGCAACGCATTGAGCGGATTGAACAGCACGGCAGCTGCTGCCGCTCTACGCAGTTACCGCAGCATGCACCCGCACGTGTCGACACTGACTATTGATCTGGCGGCCTCGTCGCCCATGTCGCGATTGCAAGAAG
>JACMOZ010000255.1 GCA_014377785.1 Aeromicrobium sp. | reverse complement strand
TGTGCATCGGAGCAGGTCAGGCCCCACATTCGCGCTCTACCAAATTTCGCAAACGTTCAATCGCGACGAAGATGACGTCCCCTCGGCTGAGCAGGCACTGCCCCGTCTCTTCGTCCGCCCAGCCCGCAGAGTCGGCCCCTCTCCAGGAACATACGTTTAACGCGTTAAACCTCTACCGACCTCCGACGCGTCGGTCGAAGCCCCTACGACCGTCGGATCCGTCGGAACCGACGAGTCTCTCGGCCGTTGCCCAATAGTTCGAGCAGTCACGCGAGTCGGGTCGGTGCACCCAAGCGCCGAGCGGAGCTTCTTGAGCGTCTACCGGCACATATCTCTAGTCCAGGTGGGGGTGTCATCGATGTAGCCGACGAGGCCTTTGCTGGCGCTTCGGATCTGACGGTGGGGTGAGGTTGGTCTGAGTATCCCGGGCGCGGCACAGGGGCCCTGCGATTGTGGCGATGTCTTACGTCGTCCGAGTCGAGGAGCCCCTGTTGGAAACTGATCCTACGCGCATGTGTGAACTGCTGGTTGGCTTGCCTGACGTGAACGTTGATGGGGTCGGGGACTGGCCGCGGTGGGTGCGGATCGCGATCACGACTCGTGGCCCGCGGCCGGTGTGTGCTGGTTGCGGTGGCGGTGTTCATGGCCACGGTCGCAACGAGATTGTGCTGGTCGATCTGCCGGTGTTTGGGCGTGCTGCCCGATTGGTGTGGGCCAAACAGCGATGGAAGTGCCCGAACACCGCGTGTGAGGTCGGCACATGGTGTGAGACCGACGAGCGGATCGCGCCGCCACGCGCTGCGATCACTGATCGTGCGGGTCGGTGGGCCACTGTGCAGGTCGGCCGTCACGGCCGATCCGTGTCCGAGGTCGCGAAGGATCTGGCGTGTGATTGGCACACGATCATGGACGCCGTCGTGCATTTCGGGACGCCGTTGATCGATGACCCGTTCCGCTACGACGCGGTGGATGCGCTCGGGTTGGATGAGACGTTGTTCTGCCGGCAAGGCCGGTGGCGAACCCTGTGCTGGTCGACTCAGATCGTTGACGTTCGCCGAGGACAGCTCCTCGATGTTGTGGCTGGTCGTGATGCTGCACCGTCGTGTGCGTGGCTCGCCAAACGGCCCCGGGCATGGCGGGACCGGATCCGTTGGGCGACCTTGGATCTGTCGGGCCCGTATCGCAAGGTGTTCGACACGATGCTGCCCACCGCCACCCAGGTAGCGGACCCGTTCCATGTCGTGAAACTCGCCGCTTCCTGCGTTGACGAGGTACGCCGGCGAGTCCAGAACGAGCTACTCGGTCACCGAGGCCGCACCGATGATCCGCTCTACCGTGCGAGACGCCTGTTACTGATCGCTGACGAACGACTCGACGACAAAGCACAGGCCAAAGTCCGCGGTCTGCTCGCAGCTGGCGACCCGACAGGCGAGGTCAAAGATGCCTGGCACGCCTACCAAGTCGTGCGCGAGATCTACACCATCAACGACGCCGACACTGGCGCCATCTTCGTTGCCCGCCTCGCTGCTGACCTGCGCGACCAAGGCGGATCACCCGAGGTCCGCCGGCTCGGACGAACCTTCACCAAATGGCAATCACAGATCGCCGCATGGCACCGCTCCCACGTCTCCAACGGCCCCACCGAAGCAGTCAACAACCTGATCAAACGAGTCAAAAGAACAGCATTCGGAATGACCCGATTCCGCAACTATCGACTCCGATCACTCCTCTACGCCGGCCACCCCAACTGGAACCTCCTCAACCCCACCCCACACTGAAATCCGAAGCGCCCCTTTGCTCTGCGTCGAGGACGCGTTATCTCAAGCGCGTCTCCGATGCAGCCGCGCCGTTCCCCTTTGTTTGCATCACTTTCGTCTCTCGGCAATCGGCCGAAGCTTGCGTCGATGACATGTCCTCAACGCAGACCTGCTGGCCAACCGCCCATATCGACAACGAACTGGAGATAACGGCACTTCGGTGACACGCCTACCAGGCTTGATGGCTTGATCGGGCTGTGTCCTGGGTTTGTCCATCAGCGGGCGCGAAGGCGCCGAGAAAGACAAGTTCACGCATGCGCTCTGCGATGTGGTCGAGTGCGGCTGTTACGACGGCGCCGCCGCCGCCGCCGGAGTATCCGACGAGGATGATCTCGCAAGGTCCTCGAACTTGATGACGGAATGG
>JACMOZ010000028.1 GCA_014377785.1 Aeromicrobium sp. | reverse complement strand
ATGTTGAGGGTGTTGGCGCTTCCACCGGCGAGATTGATCAGCAGCACGCCGCCGGCAATGCCGCCGTAGAACAGCATGGCGAGGGCCACATCACCGCTCGTGCGTCCATACGTGCGCAGGAGTTCGATCACAATCGCGCCGAGTGCCGCAACCACGACGGCTGTGACCAGTGGAGTGATGCCGGTCAGGGTGCCGAGCGCGACGCCGGTAATCGCCACGTGGCCGATGCCGTCGCCGAGCAGGGCGAGCCGCCGCTGCACAAGATACGTGCCGATCGCGGGGGCGGTCAGCCCGGTGAAAACGGCCGCGATGAGGGCGAGTCGCATGAACGGGTAGTTAAGGATTTCCATCATCAGCGCCAGATCCCCTCGCCGGTCGGCCCGCCGCTTTTCACAGGTTGGCCGGTATGCGCGTGGACGTGCGCATGCTCGGCGGCTTCGATGCCGGAAACCGGGCCGGAGTAGGCGACGACTCCGCCGCGAAGCACAATCGCGCGGTCGATCAGCGGCTCGAGCGGGCCGAGTTCATGAGTGACCAGCAACACCGCTGTTCCGGCGTTGACGAGACCGCCGAGGAGTTCGGTGAGTGATTCCTGATTGTCGTGGTCGACACCGGCGGTCGGCTCGTCCATGACGAGGAGATCGGATTGCGCTGCAAGGGCGCGGGCGATGAGGACGCGCTGTTGCTGTCCACCGGACAGGTCGGTGACCGAGTCACGCAGTCGGTCGGACAGGCCCACGCGCTCGACTGCTTCGATGACGGCATCGAGATCGGCTGCGGTGCGCCAACCGAAGAACCTGCGCCGGGAGAGTCGGCCGCTCAGGACGACTTCGTGGACGGTCGACGGGACTCCCGACACCGCTGTCGAGCGCTGCGGGACATAACCGAGGCGTTGCCACGAGGAGAACTTTGCCAGCGGCACGCCAAACAGTTCGACCGTGCCCGCAGCCAGAGGCACGAGGCCGATGGCCGCACGGACGAGAGTCGATTTGCCCGAGCCGTTGGTGCCAAGCAGTGCGACGAACTCGCCTTCGGACACGTCGAGGTCGACCTGCCTCAACACAGGTCTACCACCGAGGTTGACGACGGCGCCACGGATGGCGAGGGGCTGATTCATGAGCAGTTGTTGGCCTTCTCGATGACGGACAGGTTCTTGGCCATCAGGGTCAGATAGTTTTCGTGGGCGGTCTCATCGCTGAGCCCTTCGATCGGATCGAGCGTAGCGGTTTTCGCCCCCGTCGCCCCCGCCACAGTCTCGGCGATGGCCGGACTCACCAACTCCTCGGTGAAGATCGTGGTGATCTTGTCCTTACGCACGAGATTGGTGATGACTGCGAGTTGTGCCAGCGAGGGCTCATTGCTCGGATCGACGCCGGCAATCGGAATTTGCTCGAGTCCATAACGCTGGGTGAGATAACCGAAGGCGGCATGGCTGGTCACGATCTTCGTAGTCGCACACTGGGCGAGTGCGGTCGAAAACGAGGTGTCCAGGGCCTTGAGTTTGGTGGTCAAAACTGTCGCATTCGTCCTATAGGCCGTGGCGTGTGCGGGATCGATCGCCGAGAGTTTTGCGCGAACGGCCTCGGTCACGGCGATCATGTTGACCGGATCGAGCCATACGTGTGGATCGTCTTCAGCATGGCCGTTCGCTCCTCCTTCGCCAGCGGGCAAGGGCT
Source organism: Aeromicrobium sp. (assembly GCA_014377785.1). Classification (GTDB taxonomy): domain Bacteria; phylum Actinomycetota; class Actinomycetes; order Propionibacteriales; family Nocardioidaceae; genus JACMOZ01. The sequence goes on along the minus strand of JACMOZ010000028.1, from coordinate 14,116 downwards.
GGAGTTTGACGAGTTTGGCGACGTCGATCGTGTCTTTGCTGTCGCGCCCGGCCTGGCCGATGGCGTCATCGATGGCGGCCTGGAAATTGCTCTCGAAAATTACCAGGCCGGCATCCTGTACGGCTCCGACCTGTTTGGGCTTGAGCTCCAGGTCGTGGGGTTCGATGCCGGGGGCGGTCAGATTGGCCACCGAGACGTTGGTGCCACCGACCTGTTCGGCCACGAAGGCTAACGGATAGAAAGACGCCGCCACCTGAATTCCGGTGGTCTTGGCACCGGGGCCCGATCCACAAGCGGCAAGGACGAGCGCGCAAGCGAGGCCCACCAAGACGGGAAACTTCTTCTTCATGACAATCATTCTCAATCAGTTGACAACGATTGTCAACTTCGAATGACTCGTGAGGCGCCCACCCGCCACTGTAAGTTGGCGGACGTTATGCTCGATCCACCTTGGGCGCACGTGGTCACGACGACGTGCAAAGGCCCACCGACACCCAGCCGGAAAAGAGAAAAAATGGCTCCCTCAACCGTTGACTCCGTAGTCAGTCTCAGCAAACGACGCGGATTTGTTTATCAATGCGGAGAGATTTACGGCGGCACCAAGTCCGCCTGGGACTACGGACCGCTCGGCGTCGAACTCAAGGAAAACATCAAGCGCCAGTGGTGGCGTTCAATGGTGCAGAGCCGCGATGACGTCGTCGGCCTCGACTCTTCCGTCATCCTCCCGACGGCCGTATGGAACGCCTCGGGACACCTTGCCGCCTTCGTCGATCCGCTGATCGAGTGCCAAAACTGTCACAAGCGCTATCGCCTGGACCACCTGCAGGAAGCCTATGCGGAGAAGAAAGCCAAACCCGGAGAGCCCAGTGTCGACCCTGACACGGTGGACGTCGCGCTGATCGCGTGTGCCAATTGCGGCACCAAGAATGCATGGACCGAACCGCGGATGTTCAACGGGCTGCTCAAGACCTACCTCGGGCCGGTCGAAAGCGAAGAGGGTCTGCATTTTCTGCGCCCTGAGACCGCTCAGGGTATCTTCATCAATTTTGCGCTGGTCATGACGACTGCCCGCAAGAAGCCGCCTTTTGGCATTGGTCAGATCGGCAAGAGCTTCCGCAACGAGATCACTCCCGGCAACTTTATTTTCCGCACCCGTGAGTTCGAGCAGATGGAGATGGAGTTCTTCGTCGAGCCAGGAACCGATGAGGAATGGCACGAAACCTGGATCAAGACGCGCATGGACTGGTACACCGGTCTCGGTATCAATCCGGACAACCTGCGCCTGTATGAGCATGCGAAGGAAAAGTTGTCGCATTATTCCAAGCGCACGGTCGACATCGAATACCGCTTCCAGTTCCAGGGCTCCACGTGGGGCGAGCTCGAGGGCATCGCCAACCGTACGGACTTCGACCTCAAGACGCACAGCGAACATTCCGGCCACGACTTGGCCTATTTCGACCAAGAGAAGAACGAGCGCTGGACCCCCTACGTCATCGAACCCGCGGCCGGCGTCAACCGGTCGATGATGGCGTTCCTCATCGATGCGTATGTCGAGGACGAGGCGCCCAACGCCAAGGGCGGCGTCGACAAACGGACAGTGCTCAAACTCGATCCGCGCCTTTCGCCGTTCAAGGCCGCCGTGTTGCCGTTGTCCCGCAATGAGAGCCTGACCCCCAAGGCGCGGGACCTTGCCGCCGAGCTTCGCACCTACTGGAATGTCGATTTCGACGACGCCGGCGCCATCGGACGCCGCTATCGCCGTCAGGACGAAGTCGGCACGCCGCTTTGCATCACCGTCGATTTCGACACTCTTGACGACCAGGCGGTCACAGTGCGTGATCGCGACTCGATGAAGCAGGAACGCGTCGCGCTGGACCAGATCAAGGCTTATCTCGCGGCGCGCCTCATCGGTTGCTGACCTGTCCCTCAGCCACAATTATGCCGTGAAAATGTTATGGGTGGCACTTGTGGCGACACTGCTGTTGGCGATCGGCGGTTGTTCTAAAGAGGAGAAGGTCGCGACCGTTTCGGTGCCCAAGGGCTTCGACGTGCCGGCAGGGGTGACGCTGACCAAGGGCGGGACCAAGCTGATCAAAGGCAATCCCGCCTCGGTGATCTATCAGATCGCCGACAAGAATCGCAGCGTCATTACGGTTGCCGTCACGGCCGTCGAAACGGGCAACATCAAGGACTTCAGGTTCTTTTCCCTGGACGACGCGGCGAAATTGTCGACGCCGTTTTACGTCACGGCGACGGTCACCAACGTCGGGCCGGCCGGAATCGGTCTGGCGCCGATCCCGCTTTATGCGCACGACTCCAACAATACGATTTCGTTGCCGAATGAACTGGTCGGCGACTTCAAGCCATGCCCCGTCGGCGTGTTGCCCAAGAGTTTCCTTCCGGGAGCGACGGCCAAGGTCTGCCTCGTCTACCTGGTGTCGAAGGGCACCACTCTCGTATCGGTCGATTTGCAGACCGCCGACCAGAAGGACCCCATCAGCTGGAAACCGTAAGCGGTCTCGTGGCGGCGGTGTATGAGCGTCCACGAATGGCAGGCGGTGGACGCATACTCACCGCCGGTTGTGGGGGGCTGCGACAATGGTTGTATGACCGTTTCCACGCTTCCGGGGCCGTTGCGCCTGGGCAACCTCGAGGTGGCGACGCCTGTCGTGCTCGCCCCGATGGCCGGCGTGACGAATGCGTCGTTCCGCCGATTGTGCAATGAACAGGGCGCCGGTCTATACGTGTGCGAAATGATAACTTCGCGCGGAGTCGTCGAGGGCGACAAAACGAGCCTGGCGATGCTCAGGTTCGACGAGACCGAGAAGGTCCGCTCGGTCCAGCTTTATGGCATCGACCCGACCTACGTTGCCAAGGCTGTCAAGATCCTCTGTGCCGATCATGGAGTTGACCACGTCGACCTCAACTTCGGTTGCCCGGTGCCCAAGGTGACCCGCAAAGGCGGGGGAGCGGCTTTGCCATGGAAGGCGACTCTTCTCGGCGACATCCTCACCAGTGCGGTCAACGCTGCGGCCCCGTATGGCGTCCCGGTCACGATGAAGACCCGCAAAGGCATTGATGACGACCACCTGACGTTTCTCGACTCGGGCCACATCGCCCAGGACGCCGGCTGCGCCGCGATTGCGCTGCACGGACGGACCGCCGCCCAGCACTATTCGGGCCGCGCCGACTGGAACGCGATCGCCGAACTCAAACAAGCCGTCGACATTCCGGTGCTCGGCAACGGCGACATCTGGGAAGCCGCCGATGCGATCCGCATGGTCGAGGAGACCGGTTGCGACGGAGTCGTCGTCGGCCGCGGCTGCCTCGGCCGTCCGTGGCTGTTCCGTGACCTCGCTGCGGCATTTGCCGGAAACGACGTGCTGGAACTTCCCAACCTCGGCGAAGTGGCCGCCGTCATGCGCAGGCATGCCCAACTCCTGGGCGGTCTGATGGGCGAGGAACGCGGTTGCATCGAGTTCCGCAAACACATCGCCTGGTACCTCAAGGGATTCGCGGCAGGCAGTGTTGTCCGTCATCAGCTGGGCCTCATTTCTTCGTACGCTGCCCTCGACGATCTGCTCGCGCGTCTCGACCCGAACGAGCCTTATCCGCTGGCCGAACTTGGCACGCCCCGCGGCCGCCAGGGTTCGCCCAAGAGGGTCAATCTTCCCGACGGTTGGCTCGACTCCCGCGAGATGACTGGCGTAATGGATGAAGGAGCCGAAGACGGAACCAGCGGCGGCTGACCCCTCACCAAGATTTGGCCGCTGAGGCACCTGTTTCAGCTGATCCCTGGCCGTATGACGTTTAAAATCCGCCAAATCTCGGGGATGGGTTAACGTCCCGTGGCAAGTAGTCCGAGCGTAAGCAGGAGCTTGTCTCGCGGTTTCTGCAGGCTGCGGCCGGTCAATGACTCGATCTGCTTCATCCGGTAGATCACGGTGTTGCGGTGGCAGAACAGCTGCTCGGCAGCATGAGTGGGTGATGCGTCGTGCGCGAGAAGGGCTCCCAGGGTTTCGAGAAGCAGGTCGGCCTGCTGCTGTGGCTGCGCGAGAACTGCGCCGAGGGTTTCGCTGACCAGCAACGAGGTGACCCCTGGACTCCCGCCGAGGAGCAACTCGGGCAGCCGGTCCGCGACCGACACAATCTGCTGCGACCCACGGGGAAGTGTCTCGGCGGCTCTTCCGGCCAGGTGGTAGGCCGTGGCAAAGCCGGAAATGCCCTCGGCAGATCCGGCGATCCCAACGCGGCCCGCGACACTCGGTTGGAGAAGTTTGACCAGCGCGGGCATTGTCAGCTCAGAAGTCGGCACCAATCCGAAATAGGTGCCTCCGCGCACATGCCAGGAGGAATAGACCCCTGCGCGTTCCAGCCGGTCTTCGGGTGACCGCAGCGGCTCGTCCAAGGAGCCGTCGAAGTGCGCCACCACGCAGGCCAAAGGGTCGTCGGCGCTGATGCCCAGCACGTCGCGCGCCTGGCTGGCAAACACGGGATCGGAGCCCCGGCCCTCGACAAGACCATCGAGGAAGCTCTGTTGGCGCTGAAGGTCGCGCCGCTGCAACCGCGAACTCTCACGACGGTACGAATCCACAAGAGTCGCGTTTTGCACATCGAGCGCGGACCAGATCTGTTGACCGGCTATGAGGAGCACATGGTCGTCGATGTCCAGGTCAGGGTTGTCCCGCTGCTTGAGAAGTGCCTCCCACAACACCCGGGTTCCCAGGCTGTATGCGTTGAGGACCAACTCCATCGGGACGCCCTGGCGGGCCCGCCGACGGCCGGTTTGTCGCCAGATGTGGATCGCCTTGTCCTTGGGATCGGCAAGTCCGGCCATAGTTCTGATCCCACGACGGACGTGTTCGCGGGTGCTCGCACGAACCTCGGCACGCAACTCCGGCCCGGCAGGATCGTAGTAATAGTGGCCATTTTCCAGGAGCGTAAGGGTGATGCCGTCCGCAATGGCATCGGAATGGTCCAGCAGTGACTCCCAACCACGGGCGATTTGAGTACGAAGTTTGTCGTCGACGACTCGATTGCTGGGGCGGGAGACCTTTTGCCTTGTAAGATGTGGCGTGGGTCTCATGAGTACAGGTTCTCACTGAGCGCACAAATCTGCCAGCCCGGGCAGCCATTTGGGGCGACTTGCACGACGGAGTTTAGGCGCTCCGCCCATATCCCTTTCTGTGCGCATAGACCAAGGTGGTGCAGGTCACATAGCGTTGTTGCATAAGGAGGAAAATTGAGTCATCAAGTTGCTTCGCCGGGCCACGGCCATCACGCCGGGGCCGCTTTCGCGGTGACTGATGTCTCCGTCGACTTCGGCGGAATCAAGGCATTGTCCAGCGTTTCGCTGGAGGTGACACCGAACCAGGTACTGGGCGTCATCGGCCCCAACGGGGCTGGCAAAACCACCTTGTTCAATGTTGCCTGCGGCTTTGTGCAACCCGCCACTGGAAACTTGCGTTGGTTGGGCCGGGATCTCAACCACCTTCGGCCACACCAACTTGCCGGGTTGGGCATCTCGCGGACGTTGCAGGGGCTCGGTCTTTTCGACCGCATGACTGTTCTTGAGAACGTCATGGTCGGCGCCGACCGGCACGCCGCGGCAGGATTCTTTTCGGGTTTGCTTGGCTTGCCGCGCAGCACCAGAGAGGAAAAGGCGTTGCGCGAGAGGGCCAACGCCGTGCTGAGCGAACTGCACATCGCGGAGTATGCGTCGCGACTCCCGCCCAGCCTGCCCTATCCCATCCGCAAACGGGTGGCCCTGGCACGAGCCCTGGTGTCCGAGCCAAAATTGCTCTTGCTCGATGAACCGGCAAGTGGACTCTCCAGCGACGAGATGGACGAGCTCGTTGAGCTAATCCGCGGATTGACCGACCGCATGTCGGTGATGCTCGTCGAACACCACATGGATCTGGTGATGAGTGTGTGCGACCACATAGTTGTTCTCGACTTTGGACGGGTGATCGCGCGCGGCGCCCCGAGTGAAATCCGTGAAGACCCCGCCGTCCTGGCGGCCTACCTGGGCAACGTGGTCGAACACGAATCCGTCAAGCCCGACCCGAATGGAAGCTGACTGTGCTCGACATACGTGATCTGACTGCGAGCTACGGCCCGGTCAAGGCGCTGGACGGCGTGACCTTTACCGCACCCAAAGGCAAGATCACCGCAGTCCTCGGTGCTAACGGGGCCGGCAAGACGACTCTTCTGCGCACCGTATCGGGGCTGATTCGCCCCGACCGGGGGAGTACCCACCTCGACGGGCGGGACCTCGCACGGATGCCGGCTGAGAAGATGGCGGCGCTCGGCCTCGCCCATGTCCCCGAGGGGCGTGGAGTCATCACCGAACTCACAGTTGATGAGAATTTGCGGCTTGGAGCGCTGGGGCGGGCGGATCGGTCTCAGCCTGCCGACTTCGAACGGGTGTATTCGATGTTTCCCGCGCTCAACGACCGTCGCGGCGCGATCGCCCATGTTCTCTCCGGAGGTGAACGGCAGATGCTCGTCATCGGGCGTGCGCTGATGGCGGAGCCGAGGGTACTTCTTCTCGATGAGCCATCCCTGGGGCTCGCGCCCCGGATCGTCGTCCAGATCTTCGATCTCATCAAGGGTCTGACGGAGTCGGACGGTCTGACCGTCGTGCTCGTCGAGCAGAACGCCCGCAGTGCCCTCTCCATCGCCGATATCGGCGTTGTCCTCAATCTCGGCCGTTTGGTCGCCCAAGACGAGGCAAAGGCCCTGGCCGCGGACGAAAAACTGCGTCATGCCTACCTCGGATTCTGACATTTCACGACCACAGGAGAACTTGTGCAACAATTCCTGACCACCTCCCTCACAGGCCTGACGCTGGGCATGGTCTACGCGGCATTTGCGCTGGCGCTGGTGCTCATTTGGCGCTCAACGCGGATCGTGAATTTCGCCCAGGCGCCGATGGCCATGATCACGACCTACATCGCGCTGGTTGTTGTGGATGCGGGCATGTCCTACTGGATCGGTTTCGCCGTGGCACTTCTATCCGGACTGGTGCTTGGTGCCGTCATTGAGCGGGTGGTTATCCGCCCGGTCGAGGGCAAGCCCGAGATCAACGCGGTGATATTGACTCTGGGACTGTTCGTGATCCTGAACGCCACGGCTGCTTTGATCTTCGGATCCCGCTACCGATCGTTTCCCGCACCGTTCGGGCTACGCGGCTTCCAGGTCGGGGATATGACGGTCGCGCTTACGGGCTTCGGAATTTTCACCATTGTCTCCGTCGTCATTGTGATGCTGTTGCTGGTCGCGCTGTTCCGTTACACCGACCTCGGCCTGATGATGCGCGCCTCAGCCTTCAATCAGGAGGTGGCGCGGCTACTGGGTGTCAACGTCGGCCGGATGCTCACGCTCGGCTGGGCGCTGGCCGCCGTGGTCGGATCGTTGTCGGGACTCCTGATCGCCGGTGGCAGCCTGGTTTACCCGTCCTACATGGACTCTGTGGTGGTTTATGGATTCGTCGCCGCGGTGCTCGGAGGGCTGGACAGTCCGGGGGGTGCAGTGGTCGGCGGTCTCATTCTCGGGATCTTATTGAGCTTCGTCAGCGGGTATGTCGGGTCCGAGTTGGTCGCGCTGGCCGCGCTGGCCATCTTGATGGCAGTGTTGTTGCTGAAGCCCGGTGGCCTGTTCTCGCACGCGACGGCGAGGAGGGTCTGATGAGCAAAGTTTCCGCAGGTTCAAAGTTTGGCAAGGCCCGGTTGAAGCTCGACGGGTCGCCCCTGCTCATGCACTTGGTTGTCGCACTCGTTGGCGTGATTGCGGTCATCCTCGTGCTCGAGAGCACCAGTCAATTCCGCAACGGACAGTTCGCAGCCATGGCCTACCTCGGTATCGCGGCCGGTGGCCTGACCGTGCTCACCGGTCTCAACGGACAACTCTCGCTGGGCCATGGGGCGCTGATGGCGATCGGAGCCTATACCGCGGCGCTGCTCCTTCCCGATGCCGACGCAGGGACGCCCCTTGTGGTGGTATTGCTGGCGGCAATCGTGGTCACCACGGTGATCGGTGGACTCATCGGAGTCGCCGCTGCGCGGCTGCAGGGTCCATACATCGCCGGCGCAACGCTGGCGTTGGCGGTCGCTGTTCCCGGCATCGCGTTGTACTTCAGTGACACGCTCGGCGGTGAGCAGGGTCTTACTGTCTCGCCGCCGGCGATTCCAGGCTGGTTTGCCGATGCCGTCTACTTCGTCAGTGCCCAAGAAGTCACGGGCAGCAAATATGTCGCCTACATCGGCTGGCTGAGCCTGATCGTCACCTACCTGCTGCTGGCCAACTTGTCACGCAGCCGGGTCGGCCGGAAGTGGCGTGCGGTCCGTGACGACGAAGTTTCCGCCGAGATTGCCGGCATCAATCTGGCCCGCACCCGGGTGGTCGCCTTCGTGGTGAGTGCTGCATGCGCGGGACTCGCCGGTGCCGTGTTGGCAATCGCCGTCCGGATTACGGCTCCGAGCGGGTTCACCCTCACACTGTCCCTGAGTTTGTTGACGGCCGTCGTCATCGGTGGTCTGGGCAGCCTGAGCGGAGCACTCATCGGCGCCGCACTTCTCACCTTTCTTCCGCAGCTGGTCACCGGATTCGGCCAAGACGCTGGGCTCAGCGACTTGCAGGCGGCCGAGCTCGCACCGCTGGTGTACGGACTCACTCTCGTGCTGGTCATCTTGCTGGCACCCACAGGAATCGTCGGCAGCCTGCGCAGCTGGCAAGCGCGACGTGTCACATCCCAACCGACGTCGCAGCAGCAGCTCGGCGTGCAATCAGGAGGCAAACAGTAATGAGCACATGGAGAAAGCGAGCGGTACGAATCGTGACCGTGGTCACGGCGGCCAGCCTGATCGGGGCGTGTGGCGCCGGGGGACGTTCTGGCGACAAGAAGGATGGCGGCGAGGCCTCCGATGTCGGGATCACCAAGAACAGCATCACGATCGGTGCCCACTTCCCACTGACCGGGGTCGCTGCACCGGGATACGGCGAGATTCCGTCCGGTGCGCAGGCCTACTTTGACTACGTCAACGCCAACGGAGGCGTCGACGGCCGCAAGATCAAGTACATCGTTCGCGATGACGGCTACAACCCGACCAACACCAGCCAGGTGACCAACGAGTTGGTGCTCAAGGATGAGATCTTCGCGATGGTCGGTGGCCTCGGCACGCCGACCCACAGCGCGGTCGTCGACTTCCTCAATGCCGAGAAGGTGCCGGACATGTTCGTCTCCTCGGGCTCGCTCCAGTGGGGCGACGACCCAGGCAAGTCGCCATACACCTTCGGCTGGCAGCCCGACTACGAGAGTGAGGGCAAGATCATCGGCCAGTACGTCGCTAAAAATATGCCTGACGCGCGGGTCGGCCTGTTCCTTCAAGACGACGACCTGGGCACCGACAGTGAGAAGGGCATTCGCCAGTTCCTCGACAAACAGATCGTCGCGGTGGAGAAGTACACCTCGGGAAACACCGATGTCGCCCCCCAGATTGCGGGCCTCGCCTCGAAAAAGGTTGACCTTGTATTGGGTTTCAACACGCCTTCGTACACTGCGCTCAGCCAGCTCACGGCGATGAAGCTGAACTTCAAACCGAAGTGGTTCTACAGCTCGATCGGCGCGGACCCGACACTGATCGGCTCGTTGCTCGAGCGGTTCTCCGAGGGTGCCGTATCCGGTGCCAGCCCGCTTGACGGGGTGCTGACCACCGAGTACATCCCCGGTGTCGACGCCCCCGAAGATCCCTGGGTTCAGTTGTGGCAGAAAGTTTGGGACGAGCACGGCAAGAAGGGCGACCTGACGAACTTCCGCGTCTACGGCATGTCTCACGCCTACGCATTTGTGCAGGCACTCCAGGCGGCCGGCCCGAACCCGACCCGTGATGGCCTCGTTGCTGCGATGGAGAAGGTGGGCGCCGATCTTGCAGGGCCTCCGTTGGCCCCTTACCGCTATGGCAAGGACAGCCACATGGGCATTTCGGGAATGAGGATCGTCGAACTCAAGGGTGGTACAGGTATCGACAAGACTCCGGTCCTCGTGACAGACATCGGCGATGCGCCGATCAAGGAGGACGACTCGGCGGCCAACGATGCCCCGCCCGCAAGCGGGATCCCCAACGTCAAGCCCGTCGGCTGACACTCTGCTGGCTCCTTGAACGGGGTTAGTTCATCAACTGGGCGGGCCGCTCGCAAGGCGGCCCGCCCAGTTCCGCCGATCCACAACTCGTCTGTATGTAGGAGAACCATGACCGCGCTTTCCGTTGCAATGATTCTTGCCGAGTCCGCTCGCAGGACCCCAGACAAGCTCGCCCTTGTGCAAGGCGAACTCCGGCTGACCTATGCCGGGCTTTGGCGGGACGCACGTCGTTATGGCGCAGCGCTGGCGGGTCATGGCCTTGGTCCAGGGGACAGGATCGCTCTCGTCGCCCCGAACGTTGCCGACTTCGTCCGCGCTTACTATGGAATTCTCGCGCTCGGTGCGGTCGTTGTGCCGGTGCCCACGCTACTCAATACCGAAGAAGCTGCCTATATTGTCGGTCACTCGGGCGCGCAGGCTGTGCTTTATGAAGCCGGCTATGCGGAGGTCTCCATTGCTGCGGCCGCGACCGCCGGAGTTCCGGCATGGGGCGTGGAAGACTTCACTGCCGACGCCGAACCGCTGCGGACCTATGCCACGAGGGAGGCCGAGGATGCTGCGGTTATCTTCTATACCAGCGGCACGACGGGCCGTCCCAAGGGTGCGATCCTCACTCAGCTGAACCTGGTGATGAATGCGACGGCAAATGCCTTCGACGCAAACCCGTTCCAGCGCGATGACATCGTGATGGGCTGCTTGCCGTTGTTTCACACCTTTGGACAAAGTGTTTCGATGAATTCCACCTTCAGGGTCGGGGCGACGCTGCTGCTGCAGCCGAGATTCGATGCCGCTAAGGCGATCGAATTGATGCACGAGGAGAGGGCGACACTGTTTTTTGGTGTGCCGACGATGTTGGTGCAACTCCTGGACGCCTCCGCGACGGCTCGAGCCTTGCCGAAACTGCGCGACTGCATTTCTGGAGGAGATTCACTGCCTGTGGCTGTCCTCGAACGATTCGAGAAGACGTTCGGCACCACAATTTTTGAAGGGTATGGTCTTTCGGAGACCTCCCCGACAGCGACGGTGAATCAGCCCTGGTTCGGCACGAAGGCAGGAACGGTGGGCCACCCGATATGGGGTGTCGAGGTGGAGATTGCCAACGAGACCCTCGAGGACCGGATCGAACTGCTCCCCGATGGACAGCTCGGCGAGATCGTGATCCGTGGCCACAACGTGTTCGCGGGCTACCTCGACAATCCGGAGGCGACCTCGCAGACAATCGTCGACGGTTGGTTCCGCAGCGGCGACATAGGGCAGAAGGATGCCGAGGGATTCATCACTATCGTCGACCGGAAAAAGGACCTGATCATCCGGGGCGGTTTCAACATCTATCCGCGCGAAGTCGAGGAGGTCCTGATGAGGCATCCTGGCGTGTCGCAGGTCGCCGTGATCGGCATACCCGATGAGCAACGGGGCGAGGAGGTCTGTGCCGTGGTGATCCCGACCGCGCCCGGCGCGATAGACCCCTCGGAGCTGGGCGAATGGGCGCAGGAACGGTTGGGCAAACACAAATATCCACGTCGCATCGAAGTGGTCGAGGCCCTGCCCATGGGACCGAGCCACAAAATACTCAAACGTGAACTTCGCGCGAAGTTCGCCCCAAGTGTTGGTCGTTGAGGCAGCACCTGTTTCCGGCGGTTTCGGGCCGTATGCGGTACGTATCAACCTGGTTGGGACTGTTGGGTGGAGTTGTTGATCCAGACTTCGATGGGCAGCCGGGCCCCGGGAGGGCCGCCGTCGACCAGCGCTGAAGCCGGTCGACGGCGACACTCGTATGCGTCAGTCGACTTGGTAGCCGGCGCCGGTGATGGCGGCACGGAGGGCGGCGTCGTCGACGTCCGGTCCGGCGACTGTCAGGGTGCCGGTGGTCAGGTCGACGTCGGTGCCGGTGACGCCGGGGACCTGGGTGACTGCGCCGGTGACCTTCGTGGCGCAGCTGCCGCAAGTCATGCCTTGGACGGTGTAGGTGCTGGTGGTGCTCATTGAGGTGTTCCTTTCGTGGGTCGCGGCGCCGGTCGGCGTTCGCGGTGTTCTCGGCTGATACGGCCGGCGGCCGGATCAAGCGAGCTGGTCGACACGTGCGCTCCCCTCCGGTACCGGCCGGCGGAGGAACGCTGCGGCCGTTGCTGCGCCGGCTGCGGCGACGAGGGCGGCCCCGATGAAGGCCGCGGAGTATCCCTGAGTCAGTGCCTCGGGGTCGCCGATCTTGTCGGCGCCGTTGGCGGCGGCTACGGCGGTCATTACCGCCAGACCCAGGGCTGAGCCGATCTGGTAGCTGGTGTTCACGATCCCCGAGGCAAGACCACCCTCCTCAGGGCGAGCCGCCGAGATGGCGGTACCCAGGGTCGGGATGAAGGCGAGCGACATCCCGAGTGCGGCAACTAGCGAGGCGGGAAGGACGTCGACGGCGAACGAGCCGGCGGGGTCGATCAAAGACAGCCAGCCCATGCCGACGGCCAGGAGCAGCAGGCCCGCCACGGTGACCTTCTTGGGACCGAACGCGCCGATCGCACGCGGCGCCAGCACGACCATGCCGAACATGATCAGGCCGGTCATCGGCAGCAGGGCCGCACCGGAGGGGAATGCGGAGTAGCCGAGGACCTGCTGCAGGTACAGGTTCAGGAAGAACCACATCGGGATCCAGGCGGCACCGAGCAGCATCTGCGCGATATTCGCCGCCGCCAGGTTGGGCGCTCGGAAGATCCCGAGCCTAAGCAGCGGGTCGCGGCCCTTGGCTTGGAGCGCGACGAACGCGGCCAGCAAGACGGCAGCGATGCCGAGGAGCAGCCAGGTGCTGCCCGCGCCCCATCCGACCTCGGGGGCCTTGACCACGGCGTAGACCGCGGCGGCAAGTCCGCCGGTCACGGTCGCGGCGCCGAGCAGGTCGATTCGCGACTTCGCGGCTGGCCCGCCGGCGGGCATGACCGAGGAGACGAGGGCCAGAATCACGAGGGCGATCGGGATGTTGATGAAGAACACCCAGGGCCAGCTGACGTACTCGGTGATGACTCCGCCGAGGAAGACGCCGGCGGTTCCGCCGGCGGGGGCGGCGGCCCCGTAGAAGGCGAGGGCCTTGGTGAGCTCTTTCGGGTTGGACCCGAAGAGCATGAACAGCAGGGTCAGCGAGGAGGGCGCGATGAGTGCCGATCCGGCGCCCTGGATCGCCCGCCCGGCCAGCTCCGCCGAAGGACTGCCTGCCAGTCCGGCGAGGAGTGAGCCCGCGATGAGGACGACCCATCCGGCACTGAAGACCCGGCGGGCACCGAGCACGTCGGAGAGCTTGCCGCCCAGGAGCAGCAGGCCCCCGAGGGCGATGACGTAGGCGTTGAAGACCCACGAGAGGTTCTCGGGGGAAAAGCCGAGGTCGGCCTGCATCTTCGGCAGGGCGACCCCGATGATCGAGGTGTCCATGATGACCATGAACTGCGCGGTGGCGATGACCGCCAGGCCGAGCCAGCGACGTGGGGCCGCTGGCGGTGGTTGCTGAGACATCGTTCTCATCCTTTGCGTTGGTTGCCTCGGAAGTTCCGGAGCACTTGGCTTTGATTCAATACCCTAGGGGGGTATGGTATCGAACAAAACCAGAGCGTATCACGAGATACCGGAGGGGGGTACCCTGAGAGTGAACTTTCCGATCGAGAGCCCGAAAGGCACCGCGATGACCGAGATCCAGCTGGCCGCCGGGCAGCAGCCTGCACATCAGCACAGCTACATCCACAACAACACCAAGGGCGACTACCTCAAGCGGCTGCGCCGCATCGAGGGTCAGGCGCGCGGCCTGCAACGGATGGTGGAAGAGGAGCAGTACTGCATCGACATCCTTACCCAGGTCTCGGCGATGACGAAGGCGCTCCAGTCGGTGGCGCTCGGCCTGCTCGACGAGCACATGGCCCACTGCGTGGTCGACGCCGCTCGTGAGGGCGGGCACGAGGCCGAGATCAAGCTCAAGGAAGCCTCCGACGCGATCGCGCGCCT
>JACMOZ010000254.1 GCA_014377785.1 Aeromicrobium sp. | reverse complement strand
TGTGGCCAGAGTATGCGCCGGTCCCGTAGTGGGGTCTGTGCGGATGGTGACAGCGCTTGGAGGTAGCCCTGTCTATGGCGGAATCAGGCTAGCGTTGTACGGACTCGGAAGGGCCTTGACCCCGGTTAGTGGACACGGGTTAAGCGGCGAGTTGAACTTCCGCGGTCTCTGACGAGTATTGCAGTTCGAAGGCGACGGGGGTGACATCTCCGATCGAGGAGTGCCGTCGCCGGCGGTTGTATCGGTCCTCGATCCAGGCTCCGACTCCCCGCGTGGCGCGGTCCCGGGTGGGCCAAACGCGGCGGTAATAGAACTCGGTTTTCAGGGTCGCGAAGAAGCTCTCGGCCATTGCGTTGTCCCAGCAAATACCGGTCAATCCCATCGAGCGGGTGATGCCGTTCTTGATCGCGAACGCGGTGATCTGGGCCGAGGCATATTGGGCGAGTTCAACCAGTCGTTGCAACACCGGGTTGTTGGAGCAACAGTATCTGTTCGCTAAACACCTCGGCGGGCGTCTTCCAGCCGAGTACCTTCCGAGGCCGATTATTCATGGCGAGAGCGACGGCTTCGAGATCGTCCGCACTCCACCGGGCGAGGTCGGTGCCCTTGGGAAAGTACTGACGGAGGAGCCCATTGGTGTTCTCGTTTGACGGGCGTTGCCAAGGAGAGTGCGGGTCAGCAAAGAACACTTTTGTGCCCGTTTCGAGTGCGAACTGAGCGTGCGCAGATAACTCCTTCCCTCGGTCCCAGGTGAGGGTCTTGCGGAGCTGTTCGGGAAGCTTCGTCATCGATACCGTCAAAGCGGCGTTCATCGCGATGGCATCGTAGCCACCGAGCGAGGGACCGTTCTTCACCGGTGGCTTCTCGCCCCAGCCCTCCAGCCTGGGCAGATGGACGAGGAGGGTGGAGCGGCTGCTGCGCTCGATGAGCGTGCCGATCGCAGACCGCCCCGTTCCAATGATTAGGTCGCCTTCCCAGTGCCCAGGAATCGCGCGGTCCTCGGCCTCGGCGGGCCGCTCACTGAGGACGACATCCGCGGTGACATGCCCCTGCGGTTTGCTCTGCGCCCGTGCTCGAGGCTGTCGCAGAGCTCGCCCGGTGCGCAGGCAGGTGACAAGCTCCCGTTTGAGCGCGCCACGCCCCTCGATGAACAGCGACTGGTAGATCGCCTCGTGGCTGATGCGCATGGACTCATCATCGGGGAAATCGACACGAAGCCGGTGGGAGATCTGCTCCGGGCTCCACGCAATCGCCCACCGCCTGTCTTGCCGGTGTGGTTTATTCAGCCCTTTCCACTCGGGCGTCAACGGTCCGGCGACGATCGTGCCATCAGGGCGGCGGACGCTCCCGTCAAGCCGCTCCAGCACGTATTTCCGCAAAGTCTCATTGACCGCGAGCTTCGCAATCTTCGGACGCTTCGCGGCCTGTTGAGCCTTCCACTGCGCCACCCGGGCCCGGTACTCCAGCTGGTCACTCCGGGTAGCTGCATTACGGCGCAGTTCCCGCGAGATGGTTCCGGGGTCACGTCCGATTTGGCGGCCGATCTCACGCACGCCGTGCTTCTGGGCGTGCAGCAACGCGATCTCTTCGCGCTCGGCAAAGGACAGGTAGCGGCCCGTGGGCTCGTCCAGACTGATCGGCGGCATGCCGCCAGCGTGACGTAACCAGCGAGACCCTACCGGCCACGACACGCCCACCTCAAAAGCCGCCTCCGCCGTCGTCACCCCAGACGCAATGAGGCGCCAAAAGGCTCGCTGCACCGCGCGCGATGGCTCCGGCCGGCCCGGTGAACGCATCGGCGCACGCAGCGCCCGATCCGCAGCCCACTGCCGCCGCGCGCCCGCCGCCGCCCGCGGCATCTCTTTCTTTCCACGCACCATCGAACACCTCCATCATCAAGGTGTTGCGACGACCGGTTGAATTCGCCTTAAGAGCCCGCATCGGAGTGATGAATCATTCCGGCCTGCACTTTGTGGCCGGCGTGATCGCGCCGCCAGAGGGCCATCTTCAAACACACCTCGACGAACGGGGTGTCCTTGATCGTCGACGCCGACCAGCCCACGATCATCCGTGAGTGCAGATCGATAGCGAAGGCCACATACACGAACCCCGCCCAGCAGGACACGTACGTGAAGTCCGTCACCCAGGAATGGTTCGGGCGGGGCGCGGTGAAGTTGCGTTTCAGAAGGTCTGGGGCACGCGCCGCGTTGCGCCGGGCAGAGACCGACGGGCGCGGTTTGCGGCCCCGGACGAGGCCATTCATACCCTCCACGCGCATCAACCGGTCGACGGTGTGCTTGGAGACCGGAGTCAACTTGCCGCGGCTCAGCCACGAGGTCATCTTCCGCCGCCCGTAGAGGATCTCCGGCTGCGGGCGGCCCTTCGAGTCACGCACCGCAAGAGCCTTGAGCCGGTCCAAGATCACCGCGTCACTCACCGTGCGCGCGGCAGCAGCACGGATCCGCCACGCCCGAAACGACCGCGAAGTGACCTGGACGCCCTGCTCGCGCAGGACCCCGCAGGTCAACTCGACTCCGTGGCCGCCAGCTTTCATCTTGAGGATGAAAGCGACTAGGGACGATTGCGAGGGTCGAGTTCCCTCGCGAAGAAAGACGCAGCCGCTTTCAAGATGTCATTCGTCTCGCGCAGGTCGCGGTTCTCCCGCCTCAAACGCTTGATCTCCTCGAGCTCGTCCGTGGTCGGACCCGACCGCTCGCCAGCATCGGCTTGAGCCTGGGTGACCCACTTCCGGAGCGTCTCCGCACCGACGTTGAGCTTGGGCGCGAGGTCGCGGCACGCAGCCCACATCGAGGGGTAATCCTGCAAGCGATCAAGAGTCATCCGAACTGCTCGATCGCGGACCTCTGTTGGGTGTTTCTTGGGCATAACCGAATCCTTTCACCAGAAAGAATGCGGCAGGAAATCAGGCACGGTCCACCGACCGCCGATCAGTTCGAGGACGTGGTCTCCGAGGCGCGCATCGCTGCGGTCCGTCGAATCGTTTTCATGGAGCTGCAACCGGGCCCAACTGTGAAAGCGTCCGGCCAGTCAGTCGACGTCGA
>JACMOZ010000253.1 GCA_014377785.1 Aeromicrobium sp. | reverse complement strand
GCTGAGCTCGACGGTGTCGTCGTCGATGATGCCGATGGTTCCGACGCCCGAAGCAGCCAGTGCCGGGATCACCGTGCTGCCGAGCCCGCCGGCGCCGATCACGAGCACGCGGGCGCGCGCGAGCTTCTGCTGGGCCGCTGGCCCGAAGCCGGGGAGCGCCACCTGGCGGGAATACCGCGCGCTGTTTGTGGGGCCCAGCAGTGAGGATGCTGGCGGCGGGGATGCTGGCATCCTTCGATTCTCGCAGGTGTGGATGGCTGGCTCAGCGGATAGAACAATACGGTTCGGTCCCGGCCTATGGAATATCCCCCGGATCGGGGTAGCCAAGAATATAAATCACCCCTGCGTCGGGTGGTCAGCAGACTCTATTTCTTAGTTTCTGAAGAGACGCGGTCTTCTATTTTGCACGGGGGTGATTCGGGCGGCTCCTGTCGGATTATCCATCGTTTCGGATACCAGGGTGAATCAGAACCACAGGAATTGGGGCTCACCGGCCGACTTTTACCAAACGCATCGTAGCGAAGTGACACCGTCGCGCGTTTACACGCGTCTTGATTTCTGGCGCTGTTCGCGAAGCCGATCATCGCGCCGCCGAAAATCGCGGATGCTCCGGGAGCAAGCGTCGCGTGCACGCTCATTTGATTTGCGGTGAGTAGATAGTCCTCGGCGCTGCAAACTCCGGCGGGCGCGGCGGGCGCTTTGGTGACGCGGAAAATGCTCACGACGATCGAGTCGATCTTGAGGGGGCGGGTCCCGATATTGGTGATGACGCCCTCGATGCGATGGGCCGCGACTCCCGGAGCGAGCCCGTCCAGCGTCGATGTCTGCGAGACCGTTGCAGAAACGATGGTTTCTCTGCATTCAGTCGTCGCCACCGGTTCGACCGGTAACTGGACAAAGCCGATACCGAGCAGCAGGAAGAGTGCACCCGCCGAGGCGCCGACCCGACCCCCGCTCCGGAGGGCTTTACGCATGGTGATCCCGAGCGCGACCATCCCCCCGGCCGCAGCAATCGCCGCCAGGGCCGAGTGGTCAATGCCTATAGTTGCGAGGTCGATGCAGCCAGCGAGAATCATGTGAAACGGATCGTGTTGCTCGCGAGGGTCACGGCGCCGCTCGCCAGAGCTCGGCCGATGAGCGTTCCCCGTGCACCGATCGTAATGGCCCCGTTCGCGAGAATCGTGCCGACGAAGGCGGAGTCCGCGCCCGTGCCGGCTGCGCCGTTCACCTGCCAGTAAACATTGGCCGCTTGCGCACCGTTGGCCAGCTGGATGGAGCTGTCTGCTGCAGTGTTGAGGGCAGCGTCCACCTGGAAGATGAACACGGCGTTGGGGTCACCCTGCGCATCGAGCGTCAGGACACCGCCAGCGCTCAGCGCGAACGCGGCGCCGGTGCGATGAACCCCGGCCAGGAAGGTCTTCCCGATCTGGTCACCCGCGAACGTGGTGGTTTGGGTGCGGCCGACGGCATCGGCGTAGGCGGCCTGGAAGTCCGAAGATACCGCGGAGACGTCCGCATCACCCGCGTGCGTCGTGCCACCGACTGATTTGTCGGTGAACCCGGTCAGCGCTCCGATGGAACCGAGATCGCCGCTGAGAGTACTTAAGCCGTTGTCAGTGACCGCCGATCCGAATACCGAGTAGGTGGCTGCTCGCCCGAGGTTCACCCCCGCGAGCGGCGACGACGTGATGGCGAAGGATGGGCTTGTAGCGGACGTCAGGCCGGCGGATGTTGCTACCAGCGTGTATCCGACGCCGATGGAGTCGATGGAAAGGCCGGGAAAAGTCGCGGTGCCCGTCGCGCTGGTCAGGGCGGTCAGCGAACCGGCAAGCACGCCAGCAGCCGGGTTGACACCGATAGCGATGTCGATCTGTATGCCACTCGTGGCCACCGGGCTCCCGTCTGTTGACTGAACAGTCACCGCGATCCGCGGGGAGAGTACCGCGTTCACGACCGAGGTGGACGGCGAGACGGAGAACGCAAGTCGGGCGGGAGTCGCGACCGTCACCTCGGAGCTGGGGGAGCTCGAGGTGGTCCAGGAGCGATATACCGCGGTCACGGTGTAGCGGTATATGCCATCGACGGCTATCGCGTCGACGCAGCTCGACGCCGTGATGAGGCTGAGGCGGCTCGACCCGCAGGCGGGCGCGGTGGCGCCGGCAGAGGACCGGGTCACAAAATATCCGGTGGGCACAATGGACCCGCTCGGTGCCACCCAGGAGATCGGAACCGAGCCGCTGGTGCGTGCGGGAGGGTCGACCGCGGTCGGTGCCTGAAGCGTGCCGGTCACGGCACGACCGACCCCGGACGCGTCGGATACCCACCAAGAAAAAGCTGGAGATGCCGTCAACACCAGGGTGAAGATGAGGGCGACGGTGATCGTCGCGTTTCGTGCGTAGCGCATAGTCTCTTCCGCCCCCGGGAATCGGGAGTGTCTCAAAGCGGCGAAGGCGGGCCCGTCACGCCGACCCGTGGTCGCGTGACGGACCCATCCGTCCTAGCTTGCGGAGAAGTACAGCGGCACGTCCGTGTTCTTGCAGCCGTCCTGCGAACGGTCGAGGTTGTTCATGGTGATCGTCACGGTGCCGCTGACGGTAGCGGAGCTTGCAATCTGTCCATAGGCGATGTTCGGGGCGCCGATCGTGTAGTCCGCAGCCGAACATCCGGAAACTGCCGCCCAGGCGGACCCGTCGCTCGCGGCGACCGTGACGGCGACAGCGGAAAGCTTCTGCGAACCGGTGCCCGGGTTTTTTACCGTGAACGCCACGCTCTGGCTGGGTCCACCCGGTGTCAGGGGTGCGCCACTCGGCGAGGTGGACGTCACGGTGAACGGAGTGCTTGAGGTGGTGGTGGCCACGCCCGATCCGATGCCCTGGGCGGTCCAGTACGCGAACGCCGCGCCTCCTCCTCCGAGAACGAGTGCCCCCGTGACGATGGCGGTGATGGTGATGCGCTTTGCGCGGGTGGTTGTAGACATGGTTTTACCTTCGGGTGAGTACAGCTTGGGTGGGTTCGGTTCAGGTCGGTGCAGGCGCCAACCGACGCGGCATTGCTGTCTACGGTGACAGTGCTTCGGATGTCGGTTAAAGACTCTTGGGTTGAAGTTCGATCGCTCCTGAATATGGCTGAGATCGATCTGACTTCCACAAGTTAGCATAAAAATGTGCCTGTGGGACAAATATTTTTTGCCTCTCCCGCTCGGGATGTTTTCGCTCGTCAAAAACGGGGCTCTCCCCACGCTGCTGGACGAACCGTCTCATGATCTCGGTGGCTTCCGTGCGAGTGCTCACGTGCAGCTTCTGATGGCTGGTTCGAACGTGCGACTTCACGGTGTTGCGGGAGACGAACTGG
>JACMOZ010000252.1 GCA_014377785.1 Aeromicrobium sp. | reverse complement strand
TCATCGGTACGCCGGCCACGGAGATGTTGTCCTTGATCGCGACCCGCAACCCTTGCAGCGGACCGCTTGCGGCACCGGAGATCTCGGTCCGGGCGTACCACGCGCCGAGCGGGTTGTCTTCCGGAGCTGGGAAGAAACTGCTGCGACCTGTGGGGCCCGACAGCGCGGTCTCGGCGTACAACTGCTCCACTGCGTCGTAGGCTGCGGCTGACTCGGCGGTGAGGTTCTCGTAGGTCTCGAGTTCATTGTCGGACAGGGTGATCCCGAATTTGCTTCCAACGGTGATCAGGTCGTCACGGTTTGGGGGACGAAAAGCCATCTTCACTCCTAGGAAACGTCGAGCCATCTAGGCTCATCAAACTTGACCGGACAGTGTGCCGTTCACGGCTGAGGCTCGCAGATATTGACGGGTGCGAGCCCAGCGTATGCGGCGTCGATGGTTGACTTGGTTGGGGATCCCGAAGGCACTGCGACTTTGATATCTGGCCGGGTGCGTTCAGCACTGTTCAACCTAAAGGTGAGCAGACTTGACTGGTCACCATCCGCCAACTTCAATTTGGCTATTGACCGACGACTCACCTGAATTGGCTGAGCCGGCTCTGCGCTGTGACGGTGGCCTGATCGGCACAACGCACCGTCAAGGCGTCCCACTCGTCGTCCGGGGCGTTGCCCGAAATCAGACCATCGACAGCATTGCGCCAATCTCCTTGAAGTTCGCCGAGGGCGGCACGCACGATGGGCCGTCTTTGCGAGTACGAGTTGCCCTGGTCGTCACCGGCGACGCTCTCGAGCAGAGACTGGAAGAACCACCAGTACGAGCCTGTCTCCCCTGTGTCTGCGGATGCTTTCTCTGGATTCGGGCACGCCCCGTTGGCCGTTCCCGCCGTGCTGAGTGAAAGCGGCAGCTGTGAACCAGTCGCCGCGACAGGGATGTAGAGGCTCGTGCATGGCGTCGTGGCACCCCACCCCAAGAAGGGTGGCCTAACGACCGGAAGTGTTGACACCATTGACGCAGCTGTGTTGCCCCAAGGAACCCGGATGGGTGCAACTTCTTGGCGATCACCGGCGTTCCCACAAACACCTGGGTGCCCATTATCCTTACCGACTACTTCGTCTGCCGGCGCATGCTTGGACTGGGTCGATCCGAATTCCGTCGTGGACTCGCTTTCGATAAAACCGCACGTCGCATAAAAAGTGCGTTCCATGGGACGTCTGCGAAAGTTCGCAGCGCCATGCGATTTTCCCCACGCGACTTCGCCTCGAAGTTTTGCCGATCCGACGAGCTCCCTGCCATGACCACGCCGACCGTGACTCGAAAGAACGGACAACTGTTCCAAATCAGCATTCCAATGGCTCCGCCTAATGGTTCTGCCTTTACCCGCGCACTCTGGTGCCGTCCTTGTAGACCGCGGAAATGTTCCCTTTCAGTTTGGGCAGATCGAACAGGTCGCCTCCGACGATGACGAGATCGGCGCGTTTCCCTACTGCGAGGGTGCCGATCTCGTCACTCATGCCCAATAACTCCGCCGCGGATGATGTCGCAGCCGCCAACACCTGTTGAGGCGTCATACCGCCGGCTTTCATAAGTGGCAGTTCATCGAGGTTGGATCCGTGTGGCCCTACTCCGGTGTCGGTTCCCATAGCCACCTTCACTCCTGCGGCGACGGCTCTCGAGAAGGAGTCCATGTGGGCTTCGATTACCGCTAGAGCTTTGCGGACCGATGCTGCGGGGATGTTGGCGCCAGCGTCGACAGCATTCAACACTGCTTGAGGTGCAAGAAGAGTCGGCACGAGCCAGGTCCCCGCGTCGATCATCATTGAGATCGCCTCGGAGTCGAGATAGATCCCGTGCTCTATCGACCGGATACCCGCCCTGACTGAGTTCTTGATGCCGTCGGTGCTTTGGGAATGGGTCATGACGCCGCATCCGGCCGCCGTTGCCTCTGCAACCAGCACGTCGAGTTCATCAGTGCGGAAATGTGCGTGGCGAGGGTCGTCGCGGGGCGACAAAACGCCGCCAGACGTGCAGACCTTGATGACCTGGGCGCCTGCACGCACAAGCTCGCGAACTTTTCGACGCATCTCGTCAGGCCCATCGACCAGGCCGGAGGGCCGGCCAGGGTGCGCGATTTGATGGCCGATCGAGAAACCCGATGGCATCCAACCGTCGCCATGTCCACCGGTTTGGCTGATCATGCTGATGGCGATCTGCATGCGTGGCCCCTCAACAAGGCCGTCATCAACGGCTTGCTGGATACCAAGATCGGCTCCGCCAGCATCCCGGACGGTGGTGATACCACAATCCAAGGTGGCACTCATGTTGCTTATCGCTTGATAGAACGGGTAGGAAAAAGGTCGGTGTAGCCCGACCATCGTGTCCAGATCGCTCATGGTCAGATGGACGTGGCTATCGATGAGCCCGGGGATCAGTGTCGAACCCGAAACATCGATTTCTTCATCGCCATTGAGGCGCGGACCGAGGGCGACGATTCGGCCGCCGGCAACGGCGATGTCTGCGCGAATCGGCATACTTCCGGTTCCGTCAAAAATATTTCCATGACGAAATACTGTCGTTTTCAAATCGGGCGTCCTTACGTGTTGAGGTGATCACTGGCTCGGGAGGGCTTGCAGTTCCGCATGTCAAACGCGAAGGCTCGGGTCGAGGGCGTCCCTTAGCCCATCGCCCGCCATATTGAAGGCAAGAACGACCAGGAAGATCGCCAGTCCCGGCAAAGTTGTGGTGTAGGAGGCATAGAAAATGTATGCCCTGCCCTCACCCAACATCGTTCCCCACTCGGGCAACGGTGCCTGAACTCCCAAGCCAAGGAAGCCCAATCCGGCGGCGACGAGAATCGTCAGACCAACATTCAGCGTGGCGAAAACGATGATCGGTGTCCACGAGTTTCTCAAAAGATGTCGCCTGATGATCGCCGACGATCTTTCGCCGAACGCTTGTGCCGCTTCGACATAAACTTCCTCCCGCAGCGATAGAGCCTGGCCCCGTGTGAGCCGGATGAACTGTGGCACGGCACCGATCCCGGCGGCGATGATGACGCTGTTGAGTCCGACGCCGAGAACAGCCACGAGGACGAGCGCCAGGAGGAACGGGTTGAATGCCAGCATGATGTCGGTAATGCGCTGGATCACCATGTCAATCCATCCGCCGTAATAACCGGAAATCAGACCCAGCGGTACACCGATTATCGTTGCCAGGCCGACAGCCGCGACACCGATCATTAGTGTGTATCGGCCGCCGTACATGATCCGGGCAAGCATGTCCCGGCCTAAATCATCGGTCCCAAACGGGTGAGTCCAGGATGGCGATTGGAAGACCGAGCTCAGGTCCTGCGCTACAGGATCGTAGGGCGTAAGGAGCGGGGCTGCAATCGCCATAAATGTGAAGATTGCCAGAATCAGGATCCCGAAGACTGCGGCCCTGTTCTGGGCAAAAATGCGTACCTTTTTCATTGATAGCTGCCCCCTGTGCCGTGATAACCGTCCACGTGTTGTGTCATTTCCGGACCTGCCGTCGAGTTAGTCATAGAGCCGCACGCGAGGGTCGATGACCGAATACAGCAAGTCGGTGATGATGTTCACGACGATGAACATTGCCGCGAACGTGAGAACGATGCCTTGCACCATCGGAAAATCACGTGCATTGATGGAATCCACGAGGAGCCTTCCCAATCCGGGCCAGGCAAACACCGTCTCTGTGAGTACTGCGCCACCTAGAAGCGTTCCGAACTGCAGGCCGATGACGGTGAGGACGGGAATGAACGCGTTACGGAGCGCGTGTTTGTAAACGACGACGGTCTCCGCGACGCCCTTTGCCCGGGCAGTTCGCACATAGTCCTGCATCAAACTGTCGAGCATCGTGGATCTGGTCATCCTCGACACGAGCGCCATGGAGAAAACGCCGAGCGTAAGTGTCGGCATGATCAGGCTTTCAAGGGAGGCCGCTCCGCCAATTGGCAAGAGCTTCAGTTGCACCGAGAACACCATGATCAAAAGGATGCCGAGCCAATACACGGGCATGGAGATGCCCATGACACCGACCATGGACGAGATGGTGTCGATTACCTTGCCCTTGTGTCGGGCCGCCAAGACGCCCAAAAGGATTCCGAAAACCACACCGAAAAGTGTTCCGAGGACCGCAAGTTCGAGCGTGTACGGAAGCCTTTGTCCGATCTCAGAAACAACCGGATTGCCGGTGCGCGCTGACACACCCATGCTGCCGTGAGCCAGCTTGTCGAGAAACTGCCAGAACTGGACGAAAACCGATTGCTCCAGCCCCATTGTTTTGCGGATGGCTTCGACCTGCTCAGGGGTGGCCTGGAGGCCGGCGATGATTCTCGCTGGGTCTCCAGGCACAAACTTGAAGAGCGTAACCAGGACGAAGATGACCCCGAGCAGCGTGACAACGGAGGCGACCAGTCGCCGGACCATATATCCCCAGAACCCACTCATGGTTGTCTCGCTGTCGTAACACCTGGCGCGAGGGGATGACGACTCCTCACGCTATTTTGCTGGCTTGGCATACACGGTGTTGAACTTTTCGTTCGGCGTGTAGGAAATTCCAGCAATGTCGCTCTGATAGGCCAGGCTTAGGGTCTGACTCCAGAGGAACATCCATGGAGCGTCCGCCCAGATCAACTTCTGCGCCTGGCAATACTGATCGGCGCGCTTGGTCTTGTCCAATTCTTTCGCGCCCTCGGAGAGCAAAGTCTCCACCGTTGGGTTGCTGTAACGGGCAGTCGCAAGGCCAACTGGTGGCCAAGACGCCTTCTGGAACATCTGGAACTGGGTAGGCGCATCCAGTGCACCCGGAGCCCAGCCCAGCATGTGCATATCGAAAGGACCCTTGGGGTCTTGCATCGTGGCCTGATACGACGGCCAGTCCATGGTCGACACCTTTACCTTCACCCCCACGGCCCGAAGGTCCGTAGCGATCGCCTGGGCCGCTTGCTTGTCCTGCAGATAGCGTCCGGTTGGAGCGCCGAAGGTGATCGACAAGTTGCCGGCGCCAGCTTCCGCCAGAAGTTTCTTTGCCTTTGCAGGGTCGTATGCGTAGGCACCGACCTTGCAGTGTCCGTTCAGGGACGACGGAAGCGGAGAATCCATCACGCTGGTCGTACCAAAGAGAACACTCTTGATGATGGCTTCTTTATTGATGGCGTAGTTGAACGCCTCGCGCACCTTAGGGTTGTCGAAGGGGGCCTTGGCGGTATTGAAAGCAACGAAGATCGACCGGTCGCTCGGCGCCTTGAGCGTGGCGAGACCGGCCGTTGATTTCAACGCCGCCAGGTCGGTCACGGGTGGGTTCATGATCATTTGGAGCTGACCGGAACGTAGGCCGGCCTCACGTGAATTGGCCTCGGGAATTATTTGGAACTCAACGCCGCTGTAGTAGGGCTTCTTGCCCCAATAGTTGTCGTATCGCTTGTAGGTCAGTTGGGTGCCTTTTTGAAACTTGACGAACTTGTATGGGCCCGTCCCGACCGGCGTAGTGATGTTGGCGAAAGTATTTCCGTCTTTCGTGACCGAGTCCGGAGAGACTATTGCCGACGTCGTGATCCCAAGGTTATACAGCAGGTTGGGGTCGGGATATTTCAGATTGATGGCAAGAGTAGAAGCGTCAGTGGCTTCGACGGTGTCAACAACGGTGAATGCCGCCCCAATGGGAACCTTTACCTTGCCACCGCTGATGCGATCGAGATTGAACTTTGCCGCGGCGGCGTCAAATGCGGTTCCATCCTGGAACGTCACGCCCTTGCGCAGGTGCAGCGTCAATACTTTGCCGTCCTTGGACGCTTCCCATGTCTCTGCGAGCCCGGGGATGATCTTTCCGTCTTGGTCAAACTTGACCAATGTCTCCAGTCCGTAGTCGAGGACATTTTGAACGGTGGTGGTTGTCTGCTGCGCAGGGTCAAGGCTGTCGAGGTCCACGCCAATGCCAATGTTGAATGTTCCGCCGCTTTTCGCCCCGTCCGCTGACGAAGAATCACCATTGCCTGCTGTCGTGCACGAAGTGAGTACGAGAACGCTGGCTGCGGCCAAGGCAGTCGTGGCCATCCGCGTTCTGAACCGACGGCAAACCGCAGACTCGTCACCTGTGGCTTGACCCTTTCGCGGATGTGTATTCATGGAGACTCCTTTGTATTTCGGCGGAACGTGGGTGGCTTTAGGTGCAACTCTGCTTAGGCATTGAGTGGAATGGTCGCGGCCTCGGGGCTGTCAGGGTGCATGGTCCTGACGTCCCGCCGCAGGGCGCGGATCGCGAGCTGGGCGTGCAGGAGGACACCATCGGGTATTACTTCTTCGGCGAAGTCTGCGCGAGGGCTGTGATTATTTGGCCCGTTGATATCGTCGCCGGGATGGGCTCCAACCATGAGGTAGCTGCCGGGCACAGCCTCTAGGACGCGTGAGAAGTCCTCGGCACCAGCATTCGGATTTTGCATGTGTTCGTACCTCTCGCCTCCGAAGACCTCGGCGACGACATCCTCCACGAAGGCTGCATGTGCCCCGTCGTTGACAGTCATTGGGTACTCGTCGTCGTACCTGACATCTGCCTCCATGCCGTAGGCGGCAGCGATCTGTCGGCAGAGCGCCGGTGCCTCGATCCGGATCCGGTCCCGGGCCCGGGGAGAGAACGACCTGACGGTGGCATCGAACTGCGCCTCGTCGGGGATGATGTTGTGGCGCGTGCCAGCGTGGAAGGCTCCGACCGTCACGACGACAGGGTCGAAGATGTCAAAGCGGCGCGTTACCAGTGTCTGCAGAGCGGTCACCATTTCCGACGCCGCAGTGACCGGGTCGTAGGCCAGGTGAGGGGCCGAGCCATGGCCACCCGCACCGTGCACGATCACATGCATGCCGTCGCTGGCGGCCATGAGGGTCCCTGGGCGCGTGGTGAACGTGCCCCGCGGGATTTCCGAGGACATGACGTGCATGCCGTATGCCGAGGCCACGCGCTGCCCTGCGGCGTCGAGGACGCCCTCGTCCAGCATTCGCCCCGCGCCGTCCCAGCCTTCCTCGCCCGGCTGGAACATGAACACGACGTCTCCTTCGAGCGCGTCACGGTGAGCTGTAAGCAGCCGCGCGGCCCCGACCAGCATCGCCGTATGGAGGTCGTGCCCGCAGGCGTGCATCGCACCGTCCACTTTGCTGGCGAAGTCGAGCCCGGTCCGCTCCTGGAGTGGGAGTGCGTCCATGTCCCCGCGCAACAGAACGGCGGGCCCGTTGCCGGCTCCGCGCAAAACCGCCGTCACCGAGGAGACAGATGTGCCTGTCGTGACCTCCAGTCCGAGACCGTCGATCGCCTCGAGGACGGTGCGCTGGGTGACAGGTAGGTCGAGGCCGATTTCAGGTTGAGCGTGCAGTTTTCGACGCAATGCCACAAGCTCTGCGGCCATTGCATGGGAGTCATCGTGGAGCCTGTCGTCGAGCGACATACGGCCTCCTGCTCTGATGGAATCGGTGATAAAGGTGGTCGCCACGAAGACTGACACTTGCTGTCGTAAACTGATCATTTTTGAAGGTTTCCGTCAGCATGGAGCGTTAAATGATCGATTCAGGCGGAATCACCGAGAGGGACCTGGCCCTCGTCGATGCCCTGCAAATCGCACCACGTGCGTCGTGGGCGGCGGTGGCCCGCGCGACGAGCACGAGTCCAGTCACCGCAGCAAGGCGATGGCGCCACCTGGTCGACAGTGGGGCGGCCTGGGTCACTGGTGCTCCTGGCGTGTCTGTGTGGAACGCGCAGTGCGTCGCCTATGTCGACATCAGATGCACTCCCGGCGAGAGCCTTGCCATCGCCGAGATCTTGGCGCAAGATCGACATGCTCTCAGCGTCGAACTGACCACTGGTGGTGCCGACGTGTTTGCGACCGTCGCTGCTGCTGATCCTCGCGCGCTTTCGCGCTACATGCTTGAACGCGTCGAGATGATCCCCGGCATCATCGAAACGCGAACTCGAATCTCAACCCATCTGTATCGCGACGGGTCCCATTGGCGTGTGCATGCGCTGCCGCGCGAAGACGCATCAGTATTGCGGGCGCATCCTCAATCGCAAACGACGAGCTACCCGAGCGTCCTTCCTCACATTGCGGACATAGATCGAGCGATTCTGGTCCAACTCGGTCTGGACGGACGATCTTCCTACACCACGATCGCAGCCAACGCCGAGGTGAGCGAGGCAACAGCACGCCGTCGTGTGGCCCGGTTGCTCGGCAGCGGCGCAGTACTCCTGCGAGCGGAGGTCGCAGCACATCTCGCCGGTTGGCCTGTGCAGGTGACCCTGTCTGTCGACGCCCCGACCAGCCAATTGGTCGAGACGGTCCGTCGGATCGCCCGCATACGGCAGGTCAGGCTATGCGCAACACTCGCCGGAAATCCTCCGATCGTCGTCACAGCATGGCTACGCGACGTCGAGGCGCTCCACCGCTTCGAAACGGCCCTCGTCAAAGACGTGCCGAATCTCACTGTCGTCGAGCGACTCATCACGCTGCGCACAGTCAAGCGGATGGGCCGAGTGCTTGACGAGGATGGACGCGCAGTCGGCGCTGTACCGATGGATGTTTGGACAGACCCACTGACCATGGCGTAACGGCACCCTAACCAGCGAGACGAGCCACGCGCCGTTCGCGCTGTTCATCGGGGTCGGGCACCGGGCAGGAATCGATGAGACGACGCGTGTATTCGTGCTGCGGATCCCTGAATACCTGCTCGCGGTCGCCCTGTTCGACCAGCACGCCCTTTCTCATCACGGCGACGCGATCACAAAGAGTGTCTACAACCGCCAAATTGTGGCTAATGAACAGGCAGGCGAAGCCGAGCCTTTGTTGCAGTTCACGAAATAGGTCGAGAACTTTCGCCTGAACCGAAACGTCGAGTGCGCTTGTCGGCTCGTCCGCGATGAGAAGCAACGGGTCGAGTGCCACTGCTCGCGCGATAGAAACACGTTGCAACTGCCCGCCCGACATTTCGCGGGGATATCGTTCGCTCCAGTCGCCGCGGAGCTCGACCGAGTCGAGGAGCTCCCGAACACGCACGCGCAATGCTGCGCCTCGCAAATCCGTCAGCACACGCAGCGGCTCAGCGACGATGGCACCAATGGTGAGTCGTGGGTCGAGCGAGGTGGCTGGGTTTTGGAAGACGACACCGACGCGTTTGCGCGCCTTGGTGATCTCGGCGCGCTTGGCATGACTCAACTGGATGCCTGCGACTGAAATTGTGCCCGAGGTTATCGGGGTCAACCCGACGGCACAGCGGCCAATAGTGGTTTTGCCGCTGCCAGACTCCCCAACCAGTGCAGCAATCTCACCGGCATGAACCTGGAGGCTCACTGAGTCGACTGCGCGGAACTTATGGCGCAGCCTAAAACCGAATTCGACCACCAGATCCTGAATGTCGAGAACGAGTTCGCCCTTGTTTGCGATGCTGGGGGCCGTTTTCTCGCCAAAACGCGGCACCGCAGCAAGCAATTCCTTCGTGTAGGCCGCTCTCGGGCGATTAAAGAGGCTATAGACGTCATTGGTCTCGACGGACTGGCCCTCACGCATCACCACCACGCGATCGGCCAGGTCGGCGACGACGCCCATGTCGTGAGTAATAATCATGATGCTGGTGCCGAGTTGGCCGTGAAGTTCGCGCAGGACTTCAAGCACCTCAGCCTGCACGGTGACATCGAGTGCGGTTGTTGGTTCGTCGGCAATTAGCAGCAATGGTTCGCCGGCAAGAGCCATGGCAATCATGATCCGCTGACACTGTCCGCCAGAAAGTTGATGCGGATAGTAGCTGAGTCTGCTTTCGGGATCGGGGATTCCCACCTGGCCAAGCAATTCAACCGATTTTGCGTTGACCAGTGCCTTGTTAAGCGACGGGCTTTGCAACTTGACGGCCTCACCCAGCTGAAAGCCAATGGTGAAAACCGGATTGAGTGCGGCGATCGGGTCTTGGAAAATCATCGAGATGTCGCCGCCCCGAACCGCGGTCAACTCCTTCGCCGTCATGTCCACAAGGTTCTTGTCCTCGAAGCGGATCGAGCCGGTACGTGCCGCGTTGTCGGGCAACAGACCGAGGATAGACATCGCAGTCACGCTCTTTCCGGAGCCGGACTCCCCGACCAGCGCGAGAATCTCCCCGGGCATTACTTCGAAGTTGACACCATTGACGGCGCGAACAAGCTTTCTGTCCACTCGAAAATCAACAATGAGGTCGCGTACTGCCAAGATCGGCTGAGTCATGCGCGAGATCATAGCAACGTCAGATTCCAGCGCCCAGCGGATTCTTTTACCTGGACGGTATGTCTCTCGGCACTGGCAGGGACCGGTTGTGGCGTGCCGTCGACTCAGCCGACGCCCTCCCTGTCAGGCTGTGGTGGGTGCGCTGATGCGCAAGGCCGATGCCACGAAGCAGACTCCGCTCAAGGTGCTGGCGGTCACCGCCGACCGCAACGAGACCCGCCAAAAGTTTCGCATCGGCTGTAGCGTCCCGCTCGTTCTTTGTTCTCCGTAGTCGCAGGCTTTGGTTCGACTGTGTCGGGATCGTCATCGCAGACGTCGCGGGGCTGCTCCGCTCGGCTTCACCTAGTTCACAAGCAATCCTCCTGCCGATTTCTCGTTGACACTGGAACGCCACGCCGCGCCGACAGCAAATTGCTACGAGAGGACAGGTACGACTCGCAGGCCTGATCGACAAGGCTTTTGGCTCAATGGGACGCCGATGCCTACAGAGTCTGCCCCCGGCTTGGTCGGCTAACTGAGAGAAGAACGCACGCTGGCTGCGGGTGTTGCCCTCACGGAAGCCCAGAAGTACGCCTGGCTCAGCTACGGCACCTGGACGGACTACCCGGCCCTGCGCGCACAGACACAACCGTCGACAGAACTACCGGATAGTTCTCCAGCGAATTAGTGCCCTGCACCGCCAGTGGTCTCGCCCCAGTGGTACGCCAGCCTGTCGGCAGCGGTGGCGTGGTCCATGCCGTGCAGGTAGTTGTCTGCCTCGATGTCACCGAAGACGACGCGTGCCTGTCCTCGATGAACTCGGCCCGACAGTGAGCCAGACTGGTGTTGGTGGTGCCGGTGTCGACTGTGCGGATCTCCCCGGCCCAGTCTCACAGGTCGCTGTAGATCCCACAGTGCATCGCCTGCAGGTGCGCTAGGTCGAACTTTCCGGGAGTCGGATGCTCGGAGAGCACGACCAAGCGGTAATACGCGACTTCCGTCTCGAGCTCGTGGGCCGCAGCGGGATCTTCGATACCGACGCTGTTGCGGAGGACCTCGCTGCCCTCGTGAGTGTACCGGTCAGGCATGAGTCGCCGGTCAGCTGCGGTGTGCTGCAGCCTGGTGCCTGGCGATCGCCTCGGACACGGCGTCATCGGCGGAGATGTCGCCACGCAGGATGCGCCGGCCGTTCTCTTGGGTCTCTTCTGTCGGTTCGTGAGAGGCCATGCGGTGCCCGGCGTCGACACCGGCGATGACGTCCTCGATCTGAGCGTCGCTGCGGGTTTCCGTGGTGGCCATGGTGGTCCCCTTTTCAATGTGCCAATTTCACCGGCTGACTGGGCATTTTGGTTGGTTGGGCGCACAGGTTCTGAGGCCCGTAGGACTGCTCCGCGTCGCGGGCTGTGTCCTCGAGCGCGTGCACGGCGGCCCATCGCTGCTCGCTGTTCGCTGGTGCGTGGCAGTGCGCCTTGTTGACCTGCAGCCGGGCGCGCGCAAGCCACTCGGGATCTTCGCAGGTCGCCTCGAAGATTCGTAAGTGCGCGGCGTCTGCTCGCTGGGTCTGCTGCACGGACAGGTGACAACTGACTTGTGGTGCCGACAGGTGCCGCTGGAAGGTTGCACACCGTGCCGAAGCCCTACGCGATGACGTCGTCCGTGTCGCACGGAACCGTAAACCCGGCGTCCACCTGAAGCAGATCGCCGCCGACTTCGGCAGGCTCTGCCCGACTGGGTCATAGGAGGGGTTTAGTCCCGCTTCTAAGGAGAATGACTTGACGGCGAGTTCGAATCCAAGTCACGGATTGCTTGCACATTCCTCAAGTTCATGTCGGCGGCTGTCGTGGTTCACGACGCCATCAGCGATCGATCATTCCGGCGCCAGTATGTGAACATGTGGGCATGGCCGCATCTTTGCGCGTTGAGATCTTTCCGTCAGATCTAGACAGATCAGTTCGGTTTTACACGGGTCTCGGATTTATCGTCACCGGCCTCAGCGAAGGACCGCCGGCTTACGCCTCGTTGAGGCTCGGAGACGTCCATATCGGTGTGCGTGAGTCTGACATGGTCGACTCTGCCCTCCGAGCGATTCCCGCCGGAACCGAAATTGTCATCGAGGTTGACGACATCCACGCGTGCCGTGACGACGCAGTTGACGCAGGAATCGCCTTGAACAGCGACCTGGAACACCGTCCCTGGGGTCTGGTCGATTTTCGAGTCTACGATCCCGACGGGTACTACTTGCGCTTCACGTCACGACGTTGACGCACGGACCTGGGCTGTCGGCGAGCCCGAAACCGCGACACGCGCGACCTCGATACGCAGGGTGTCTGTCAAAGGTGAAACCAAGCGCAGATGTTGCTGGATAGGGCACCCCCTATTCATGGGGGGCAGCGATCGTTTCCCATTGTCGACCCAAAGACGATCAGCGGATGCTTGTTGTGTTCATCCTGCGACCATCTCAACGAAGTGAATAGGTTTTGCCCTCGCAATGCGCTTGCCTAGGTGGGACTTTGAACAGGAGTCAAGTTACTGAGGAGCCGGATGTGTTGCCAAGACTTCTGCTTGCGGTTCCGAGCGATCCGATCGCGAAGCTACGACTGGTCAGCGGGACCGGCGCCTCGACGGGTAAGGCAGACTCCGGGTCAACGACTTCCTCGTCTGTGTCCGTACGGGTTAAGGCGCCACAACTGTGTCTGTACCGGATCCCGTCCCGTGCCCGGCTGCAACTGGTCATTGACGGCCTCGCGGCGCTCGACTCACCCGGGGTCG
>JACMOZ010000251.1 GCA_014377785.1 Aeromicrobium sp. | reverse complement strand
GCCGCTTGATCCCGGATACACCCTCACCTCCGGCTACGGCCCCCGGATCTCCCCAATCGAGGGGGCGAGCAGTTGGCATCCTGCGGATGATTTTCAACACCCGGAACACCCGTGAGGGGATCAAATTTTTGCGATCACCGCCGGCACCGTCACCTACGTGGGCGGCTACCAAGTGACCATCAAAGCTGCCGCCGGCTACGACGTCACCTACATGCACATGAAACTTTCCGAGGTAGCCGTCACCGTCGGTGAACCGGTCACCGCGCATCAGAAGATCGCTCTGGTTGGCAGCGAAGGACCCTCCACGGGATGCCACCTGGATTTGCGCATCAATACCGCCGGCAGCATCGACCCTGCGGTCTCCGCCCTCCCGGACGGGATCGCTCAGGGTGGACCGGCCGTGTCGGCCGGGTTTGTGAACCCGGAATCGTTTTACCGCCTGTTCGGTGTGGAGCTGTGCGCGGCGGACCTGTGCCGAAGGAGTACCCTATGACCCTCACCCGGCCCGTGGCCCGCACGACGACCTGCTCGAGTCGGGCAGCAGGGTTTCGGACCGGACCCTCCTTACGGGCCGGGGTGTCCCGGTTCTCGGGTACCGGGGTGTTCTTTTTTCGTGAATTCGGCGGTGCTGGGACGTCTTCAGCGCGGGTGCGCTGGGATAATGCTGGACATGGCTACACCGGCAGCACGATTGTCGGTACGCACACCCCGCACGCCCTGCACAGATTCACTGCCCTTACCGTCGACGCCCCGGACCGGATCCCGAATGAAACCCCACCGCCGATGACGGACGACGACAGCTACTGGGCCGAATTCCCCGACACCCTCACCACCGCCGACACCGCAAAAATTCTTCGCGTCGGAAAAGCGACCGTCCTCGTCCGGCTCAAAACCGGTGCGATCCCCGGACACCTCGTAGTCGGCTCCTGGGTGATCTTCAAAGCCGAAATTCGGGCCTGGTTGGATACCACCAGTAACCAAACCCCGACCACCCCGGCCGTCCCGGTTGATGTTCTCGCCGGCTACGAGGATGAGATGAGCTACCGGGACCTGATGGTCCTTCTCGGCAAAAGCAAACAAACCATCTACAGCTGGCTGCACAACGGCGATATCCCCGCGTTTCACATCGGTACCCGCTGGATCATCCGCAAAGACCACCTGCGGCACACCCTGATCGAGACCAGCAACCAACCCCACCAGGACAGCTGATGGCGACCCAAAACTTTCCAGCAATTTCCAAGCGAATTAACGACACGCGGACGCTCTTAGGTCTAGCACCGGCGTTAACTGAGCATGCTCTGACCATGACCAGTAACGCAGGGATTAAACGCAACCGCCGCCCACACGGTCTCTTCGTGGTTCGCGCTGAAATTCGCGTGGCACCAGAGACCGTCGCCGCCATGGAAGCAGCACGACGAGCATCCGGCGACCTGTCCCTGTCTCTCTACATCGAGAGCCTGGTCAAGATGTTGGAGACCGAACGGGGATCACTTCCCGTTTTCGTTCCTAACTCCACCAACGCGGAGGTACTCACTCCAGCAGCCGCTTAAACGAAAAGACCCGCCGCTTTCGCGACGGGCCTCTCAAGTTTCGTAGTTCGAACCTTCTTGCTTTGCCGGCTGACGAGGTTCGAGCTAATACAAAGATCCGGATGAACCGGAGCCTTTGCCATACCCAGAGAACAGATCCAGGAGGCGTTGATGACAACTGTAGCTGCTGCGCGCTTTTCCAGCGACCTCCTTTCCCCCGAATCCCCTTCCGGCGTGTCGCCGGCCTGGGATCTCACCCGGCGTTTCAGCCCGCGGGAACAGGTGCGGGTGATGAAACGCGACGCCTATCAACGCCTCGACGAAAACAGCTACCCCTCGTCTTTCCGGGTCGGCCCACACGCCCCGACGACCCCGTGGGCGATGTATTTAGCTGATGAGAGCGGCCTTTTCCGGGCCGTATGTTTCGACTTCGACGGCAAAGACAAAAACGGTATCGACCCGGATCTGATGGAACAAGCCGTCGATGACTGCGACGCCCTGTCCCGCATTCTGGACGAGCTGACGATCGAGCATGTCGTCTGTCAATCCTCTGGGACCGGCGGACGCCATCTCTGGGTCGCTTTAGCTTCGGGCGTGTCGTCGGAGCTTGTGGCGAGGATCGCCCGCTCGGCGCGGGCTAGTTACCGCACTCTGGATCACGGCATGTTGCTGAACCCGCGCACCGGCGCGGCACGACCGCCGCTGTCCCCCCACCGCGACGGCAGCACCTCGACCATCCTCCGCGGCACCCTCACCGCCCTCCTCTCCCCCACCATCACCCCCACCGATCTAGTGCAGCTCGCAACAGTGTTGGAGACACGGAAACCGGCTTTACGGCCGGTGGATTCTGCCCCATCCGGCCCGGTCACCACCCACCGGGTCCACCGGGAACTCAGCCGCGCGGGAACCGCCCACATGGCCACCATCGACGGCGGAGGAAACCCCTCGTGGACCGGGTTCATGTGCCTACTGGCTGCAGCCCACGCCGGCTGGAACCTGGTCGATGTGGAACAGGCGGCACGGACCGCGCCCGGGATGGAGCATTACCGGACCCGTAACACCGGCCGGGCCGGCGCCCGCCGCCCCCGCACCGCAACCGATGCGCACACGCGCCTGTCTCGGCAATGGGCTAAAGCCCAGCACTACGCCACCCTGCACCAGCCGCTACCGGCCGTGCGGGAACCTGCCGATCTGACCGAACTGACCGGCATCGTGACGGATGTCGACGCCCTGATGACCCGGTTTCGGGTCTCCCCCGGCCGGTGGGGACACAGCGAAGTTGCTGTTTCGCAACGCTCAATCCTCACCGCGGTCGCCTACCTGACCCTGCACACCGGCAAACGAACTGTCGCCGCATCCATTAGAGATCTGGCCCTGATGACCGCGCTCGGCCGCACCACCGCAGCCACCGCCCTCCACGCCCTCACCAGCGACGGATACCTCCGCCAAATCACTACAGCAGACGGGGGAAACGCTGCCGAATGGGCCCTCACCTCGAACTTTTCCACAACCCCTCGCACAGTCCGGTCACAGCCACTCAATAACCCCCGCCCCCCTACCGAGCTCTTCATCCACCGCAGCGAACTCGTCGCGATCATTGAGGAGCAACTCACTGATCAACGCCACGATCTCTTCACCCGTACAGGCCTTGGCCACCTTGCCGGCCGCACCTACGCACTGCTGCGCCAGGTGCCTTCTCTCACCGTGGAAAGTGCCGCTCGACAGTTGGGTGTTTCCCTGCGCCATACCGCCACCATCCTTAGCCGGCTTCGGAAGCACCGGTTGATCATTACCCACCCGCAGGGGTGGGCTCGCGCGAAACGCGATCTCAGAGACCAGGCCGCCCGCACCCTCGGTGTCCTCGGGGTTCTGGTGGATCGAGCGCGGCGGTATCGGGCCGAACGGGAGGTATGGGCGTGGTGGCAAGCGGAACTTGCCACCATGACCAGCGCCCCGCGAGCTCGACCGTCCCGCCCGCACGTCACCAGCCGAACCCTGGTGGACTCAACGAGTTCCGGGGAACGGTGGTGGCCGCGGTACCCGCGCGGATATGACGGTCGCGCTGACCACCGCGAAGCCCGTTACTGGGCCATCAACGACATGCTCGCCCCGGACAGCCTCTGGTTCGCCACCGCCGCATAAATTCAAAGAGCTCGATTGAAACTGACCAGTAGGTTATGTGCCTAACTGGGGCAGGTTGATCGTCTTGGTGGGTGGACCAATAGCTTCATTCGGAAGCGTGGCCTCTTTGTGCTTCCGCTTCGGCTAACTCAATGCCGAGATCCACGAAGGATTCGAAGTTCCAATGGTCAGAGGTTGTCACCTTACGCAGAGCGGTTTTGGTTGCTCCGTGGTCGATGGCATAGTAAATCGCGCGGGCAGCAGCCTCACGGCGAACCCGAGTGATTTCCGCCAGTTCGGACTCCATATCATCCAACGCCGCTTTTCGAATGTCTCTCTTGAGAGCGGTCAGCTCAGACATGTTCTCTTTCCAGACTTGCTGGGTGGCTTCGATTGCTTGCTTGGTGTTCACGCTTTACCTTGGCATCTTGCTCAGCAAGTTGCTTACGCCCCGGCAGAAGTCGTGCTGGCGTTTCTACCGGCGCTGGACGGCGGAGGCCCATACCCACGCGGTTTGCACGGTGCCGGTGCGCTGCGTCCAACGAACCTGAACGGCATGATCACTCCACGCGATCGCCTCCGCCTCCGGATGCACCGACACCTCATGAAACCGCACCCACACCCGCACAGGAATCGGCGTCTCCGCCTCCGTCACCGGGTGATTGGTCACATCTAACTCGGCAGAGGTCAACGCCACCGGGCGGGGAACGGCCACCGCCTGCTCCACCTCCCGATCCAGAGAATGCCCGGGATACCGCTTACTCTGCCCCACAATCCCCCCTCTCCCGAACCGCCAGCCGGCAG
>JACMOZ010000250.1 GCA_014377785.1 Aeromicrobium sp. | reverse complement strand
GACTCCCCGTGTAAACGGTGCCAGAAGAGAGCAGCTCTACCGCGCATGTCCTTCTCATGGAATCCGCGAACACACTCAACACTCCGGCTGCGGGACTTGACGAGCTCGCCAGGGGATGGCGCCGAGCCGAAGCACTCCTTCGGCGGAGCGCCGCGACCGTCTGCGCTGAGTGTGAGGGCAAAGGCTTCGTCGACATTTTGATTTCCGACCCGACCGGCTCTCCGCTGACCGTCGAGCAGTGGAACTGCACTTCCTGTGCGACGGCTCATGTGAACGGGACTGCCAACAATGCGTGACAAAGGGGCGATCACGCCCGAGCTTGCCGGGCTCTGCACCGGATTCCTTCAAGCAGACCCGGATGCCCGTGGCTGGGCATCCGTGTACCCGGACGAGTCAGAGTGGGAGTCACCGGACTGCGACGTCATGAGCGAACGGTTCCTGTGCCATGCGAAAACGGAAGGGTTCGACGGGTTTCTTGTTCACGCCGAGTCGACTGATGAAGGTCAGCACTGGTTCACCGTTGTGTTGGACCCTGCATCAGGGCGAGCGTTCGCCATCGACTGGACTGCACGACAGTTCCACAACGCCGGGCACCCCGCCCCGCCGACTGACACAGCTTTGATCCCATGCCCGCTGGTGTTCGACTGGCCGGGCCCTTATCCGATTGACGTGGTCGAATTTCAGCCCGCGACCGCTGGCGCCTGATCGCGATGAATTTTCTGACCGTCACCGTCCCTCCGAAGTTCTGGGCGGACCACGAAGCGCGCTCCGATGAGACGGCGGGGGAGGTGGTCCCCCGCTCTGCTCGAGCGGTGGTCGTTCGGCTCACCCGAGCTCAGTGGGAGGACCTGCTGGCCGACGCTGTGCACTATGCGAGCCTCGGCTCTGGTGTTTACGGATTCGCTGGCGAACGGGGTCTGGTCGCAAGCGCTCAGGCGACCGTCCGACGATTGGAGTCAAACCTGTCCGAGCCCCGAGTCTTCTTGAAGTAATAAGTGTTTTTCCGTGCAGACCGCTCGCCGCGCATGTTTCTTCTATGACAGCCGCACAGACCACCGACCCAATGCTCGCCGCCACCCATCTCAGCCCGACCACCCCGGTGACCGTCGGCACCCTCCACGGCTGGGTTCTCACCGGGGACGGGACGGAGATCCGAGTCGAGTTCGACGACGGGGACGTGGGGGTGTACCCGGTCGGACGGGTGCGGGTCGGGCATCTGGTGGACGGGGGAGATGAAGTGGGGTTGGCGGGGAGCTGAGCGGCGCCCCTGAGCTCACTGCGGCCTTCGCGAAGAACACTGACCCTGCACAGTAAAGCGAAAGCGCAACGCTCAAAGGGAAGTCACCACTCTTCTCCCCAACGTCGTCGCTGAAGTGCCACCTGGTTGGCCAACTTGACGTGCCGCCTAGTTGCAAACACTGACAGACTCGAAACGTGAGCTACTCCGACATTCTCGCTACTGCCGCGATAGTAGTGTCGCTGCTTACAGCTGGCTGGACAGCGTGGCGCGCTTGGCGATGGGATCGTCCAGTGATCTCGGTATCCGGTGAGCAATGGATCGGAGAGCGTAGTACCGCGCCAGGAAGACGGATCGCTGGCTTCAGCATGGAGGTCGTGAACACCGGAAACCAAGCGACGCAGATCATCGCTGCTTTCTGGCAGATTGACCGCAGTAACGGCGTGGATATTCACTTCGCTGCATCGCACGGCGGAGGGGGCATTGAGTCGCTCTTCGATGCTCCAGATCACGCGGATGCGCCTGCTCTTCCGTTCACGCTTGCGCGTTATGAGCGGCGCGCTTGGGACTTCGAGCTGAGTCTCGAAGGAATCCAGGAGCAGGAGGCCATCATTCGCTCCCGCCCAGTAGCTCAGTTCACCTCGCGGAAGAGGGCAGAGTTCGCCTATGGCGCTTGGCAGCGGTCTCAGATTGCCATGAATGCGCGACGCATCCGCGAGGAACCTGGCGCGTAGGCTGCGCTCATGCACCGAGAAGCTGAGGAACAGGCAGCGATATTTGCTGACTCGTGGGACCGTCTCGCATGGGTTGAGCCAGGTCGAGCGAGTGCGCACACTCTGCGAGCCGTGGTCTCAGCTCCCGATATATGCGCCACTGGCGATCACCGTTGACGAGTCAGCATCTTCCGAAGGGCGCTTCGAGTTCATGGTCGACGTCCAGCGTTTGCTGGAACTGCCTCTGGCTGCCAACTTCATCCTCGGTAATATCGTCACCGATGCGCGATCGTGCCTCGACATGGCGATTGAGGCTCTGTGGAGCCGCTACGCGCTTGACCGCAAAGGCGTAATCGTTCAGTTTCCGCTCGAAGATGACTTCACCAAGAAATGCTCGGAGGATGCTCGCCTGAGGAACTTCCTCAGCCGCCTCGACGACAAGTTCGTAGAGGTGATCGAGCAAGCTCAGCCTGACTACGTCGACGGTTTGCTAGACATACCTGAAAACCTCTCGGCGCTCTTTATCAGCCATCTCTCCAATGCCAACAAGCACCGCAACATCACTCCGGTTGTTTTCCGTGTCGCCCTGTCGATGATGGGCACGGACAAGCTCGGCCTGAATCTCGCGCTGATCGATGATTCGTCGCACGGAGTTCCACCCCTCCGATTCGCCCTGAACTTCGACATCGGAAAACATTCGGAGCAGGACGCACGGAGCTTCATCGCGGCGCTCGAGCGCCCATATTCAACGCCGCTGCATGTAGAAGTCAGTCAGAGGCTCGTGGTCGACCGGCAAGAGATTCCGCTCTTGCCCCGCCGCCTCGGTGACAGCACGTTCAGCTTCCGTGCGGGCCTGGATGATTTATTGACCAAGGTGCCGGAGTACATCAGATTCACGCTGCGCAACCTCAACCGCGTCCATCACAACATTCAGAACGGTGGCAATGAGGTTTACCTATTGGACCGCAACGGGACGCTTTGACTCTTGAATTTCTCGCGTTCGCCCCGCCAAGGCCTAACGCCAGCGCCGGATCGGCGCTCGCATCGCGTCCCGCAGCGACACGGGTGAGCGGACCCGCCAATTTGGCCGCACACATACGCTCACATGACCGCCATTCGAAGGTACAAGAGCCAGTCTCGATCACCGTTGGGACGCTGGGAAGAAAAGCTTCAAAGCGCCCCCGAAACGGGAGCGCTGATTTGCGGAACAGCCGCTGAAGGCGCTGCAGAGCGAGTCTTCACGATCCGTAAGGAGCAGAGGCGAATCAGGAGCGAATCTGCGTTTCTCTACTCGACGCTGGGGGAGCCGGGCAGCAACCTCTTCGAATCGTTTGAGCGTATTGCGGAGCTGGCCGAGGCCGAAAGCCTGCTCGGAGCAGCAGATTGAAGGTCTTGCCCGGGCAACGCTCGGTCCCCGCGAATTTGGTCGGAATCGAACTGCATCGGCTAATAAACAATCTCCTCTGTCGACAGTCCTCCTCCTTTCTCATTGATCGCAACCGGTCGCATTCTCGCGTAATACGGTTCGTTCATCGAGCAGGGGTACCTCGCCGCACGCCGGGCGTACGCTCGTATCATGAGCGTTATGAGCGATTATGAGACGGAGTTCGAGGCTACGCTGTCGCCACGCGAGCTTGAACATTGGCGTCAGATGAAAGCGGATTCGCCGCGTGTCGAGCCCGCGGAAGTGCTCCGCTTGCGCCGGCGTCGAGAGGCGTGGGAACGCGCCGCTCGTGAATACGTCGATGGATCCATCAGCGCTGCACAATTGGTCGAACGCGCGGGGTCCGGCACCTGATTCAGGAGAAATTTCGTGGGCTCAGTAGGAGCCCTACTTCGACACATCCGATCTGGTAGAAATTCTCGGCACGAATGTCGACACAATCCACCAGGCGATCGCCGACGGGGCGGTCAACTACCTAGTCGCTGCCGACGGAGTCTCCTTGATGCCGACCTCACTGTGCCGAGCCAGTGGCAGGCCTCGTTATCGCAGCTCGGTGAGATGGCCGCGCGGATGGGCCCCCTGCGATCGGACCTGCTAGCTCGCTGATCCATGCAATGGCGCCAGCCTTTGGTCGATGGCGATGCAGAAGACGATGACCGTTGCGGCAGCTGTTCCCACTCAGGAACCGACTAGCTTTCTAGCTGGCCAGCCAGCCAGCTAGTTTTCTAGTTTTCTGGCTGTCACAACCAGAAGCTATGCAGCCCGCTCAACTTCGCGGTGCACCGCATTGGCAACCCGCCCAGGCGGCTTCGCTGTCCGTTGGTCCGCGGTGCCCTTGTCCAGGCTGTCACCCTAGCCAAGC
This sequence comes from Aeromicrobium sp., assembly GCA_014377785.1. Taxonomy (GTDB): domain Bacteria; phylum Actinomycetota; class Actinomycetes; order Propionibacteriales; family Nocardioidaceae; genus JACMOZ01. The sequence goes on along the minus strand of JACMOZ010000250.1, from coordinate 1,349 downwards.
GCAACTCATGACGGGAGGCTCAAGCCTGCGAGGGGCTTCGGACCACGCATCCACCGCTCATGCTCTTCATGCTTTCGCCAGTCACGCTCCTCGCGTTCATGGTGTGGTGCGCCTTGTTCTGGACCTGCCGAGTCACCTCGAGGTGCAGGACAGTAGCAGCTTTAGTGGGCGCGGTTTGATCGACAGTCGGGGCAGCGGCACCCTTTCTTATAGGCGGTTTCTGTGCCATGGGGCACTCCCGGCAAACGACCTAGTGTCATCGCCAAGTCGAGGCGGTTGCGCCAGCCCTCATCCCATTTTGCCCGGCCGTACAGTTTGCCGATGGATAGAGTCGTTCCCGCACATGCCGACTCTGGCGTTTCACCGGTGGTCAATGCGGTGAGGACCTGCGTTTCGTGTTTTCCGAATTCCACATCACGGGAGGCTCGACGGCTCGTGCGTGAATGGTCGACGTGGGCTTTCTTGCAGGCGGCGCAGCGGCAACCCCAGCGCCAGCGGTTCGTGCTTCCGTGTTCGGAACGATTCGCGGAAGTACGGGGTTCGGGGTAGTGGGCCGGGTCGCGGTCAAAGTTGGGTCTCATGGGTGCTCCTGATGACGAGGCTTCAGGCCCGGAGGGTTCCGGGCTGTTCGAAATGTACATGCGCGGTATCCTCGAAAAGATAAGAGCACTCAGCCGCTTCTAGCGCATCCCGCTGCAAGTCCGGTCGCTGGTCCGCACGCGAGAATCGGACATAGCCGATGGTTGCCAACCAAAAACGCCTCCGGCCCGTTCTGAGAATCGGATGGTTCTGGGACGGGTTCTGGTGGGATCATGCGCGGCGCGGTGCGATTCTTGCGCGGGCTCCCAGATCCGGTCGTTTTCGAGACTTGAAAGATGTCGCGTATGACGCGCCCGCTCACCGGGCTAAATATCGGGCGGGCAAACGCGAAATCGAGGGCCGGCGGCGAACGCCGGGCCTGAAATCATGGGGGAGTTTCCGTGGGAGGTCCGTCTTACGGGCGCTCGCCGATCCGCCCGAAGTGTACGTGTCTGGGGCTCTCTGACGATGACCTGCCGTCGGTTCAAGCCGTACAACTCTCCCAGGAGGGGCCTGGCCGATCAGCTTGTCGAAGTAGGGCCGCGTTAGAGCAGTCGGTTCGGCTATGCCGTTGGTACTCATGAATGCACGCCATGCCTCCCACGCGGCGCGAGCCACTGCGAGAGAATTGACCGTCGTCTGACTGGACTGGGGTTAATCCGCAGTCGATGGGCGATCGTCACGAAGTGTCTGCCGGTCGCCGAATCACCGTCTTGCCAGACCTAGGCGATTTGCACGTTGCTATTTCGTTTGAAATGCTTCCAGGTGTT
>JACMOZ010000249.1 GCA_014377785.1 Aeromicrobium sp. | reverse complement strand
GCGCCTGAAGTTCATTCGGTCTGCCCAGACGGCTGGTTTAACCTTGTCCGAAATTGGCAGCATCATCACGGTGAGAGACGCAGGCGAGGTGCCGTGCGGGCACGTCTTAGACCTTCTCTCAGCGAAACTTGTGGATGTGCACCGCCGTCAGCAGGAGCTTGCACTTCTTGAATCAGAGTTGCACCACCTCATCGAAGCGAGCCAATCTCTTGATCCAGGAGACTGCGAAGCGGGCAGTGTCTGCCACGTCATCGCCCAAGCTCATCGGTAGCGCGCAACACCTTCACGCCACTAATCGATCCGTATGCACCGCCGAATAACGATGCAACTCACACGACACGCCGATTTTCGCTCGGAAGAAATTGATCGTCTCGTGAACGTTCGTATGTGAATCGGTTGCAGAGTGTGGTCATTCTCGACCTTGTCGCTTTCGCGTCAACATCGGGACGAGGCGGACGAAGATCACCATTCCAATGAGTTCGACCAGGGTTTGGGTGACGACTGCGAGCGGCGCGATGCTGAGGGCGGTGGGGAGCGCCAGTGCGAGCGGGAGGATGACGAGGGAGTTACGGGTCGAGCCGCTGAACATCACGGCACGGGTTGCCGGAACGTCCAGCCCCGAGACCTTACCTGCGGCGAGCCCGACGAGAAGCATGATGGCCAGAAACGCGATGTAGAGCGGGACGACTCGCAGCAACGTAAGCGCTTCGCCCCCGACGGCGGCGATATGGGAGCCGATCACGACGGCGAGAGTGAGCATCATCAGCGGCACCATCGCGCTGGCCATGAAGCCTTCGATCACTCGGCCGGCACGGTGGCGGCGGGCAACTGCCTGAACGATGGCGGCCGCGATGAGCGGGGCCACGATCAAGGCCAGGAACGCTTCGACGAACGGTTCGATCTCGATCAGGCCCACCGCGTCGCTGCCGGCGAACAGCAGCAGGTACAGCGGCAGCAGCAGGATCTGCAGCAACATCAGAAGGGGCGCGGCCGCGAGCAGCCGGGCCTTCTCGCCACCCGCGAGACCGGTGAAGACGATGACGTAATCGATGCACGGGGTGAGCAGCACCAGGAGCACCCCGAGGAGGAGGCCGCGGTCGTCAGCGACGAACCGGGACAGCCCGAACACGATGAGGGGCACGATGAGGAAGTTGACGGTCAGAACGGTGCCGAGAAAGCGGATGTCGCGGAACGACCTGCCGACCTCGATGAGTGGCACTCCGAGGAACGTCGCTAACAGCAGCAGCGCCAGCACGGGATTGATCGCGACCGTCAACCCGGGGGCGATGCCCGGGACGAGAGCCCCGGCGACCCCGCCGAGAACGATCGCCGCGACATACAGCGGGACTTGGTAACGGTCCCACCACTGCACGGCTGTCGTCATCCGGCCAGCCTAGAGACCCTTGACATTCATCACGCGATTTCATGGTCCAGTCGTGCCGAGTCGGCACGCCGGCCTTTCCTCAGGGGAGGAGGGCGAGCAGGATGCCGCCGGCCGCGCCCACGATGACCACAGCCCAGGCCGGAATACGCCAAGCGATGAGCAGGACGAAGCAGACGAGGGCGAGTGCGAGTGCGAGTGCGAGTGCAGTGCGAAGGGTGCCGGACCGGTGATCGCGGTGGTGAACACCGGGTCATACAGGGCGGCAGCCAGGATGCCTACGACGGCTGCGTCGCTCCCCGCATCAGTGCAGCGTGTATCGAATTGTGAAGTTCGACCCCTCGATGGAGGACCTCCTGCGGGCACGGATACGGGAGTTGTCTTATCCGCACGTGTCCCAATGTAACGTCTGTTACATTGGAAGTATGAGTTCTGATACAGATTTTCACTGGTTGCTCGTTATTCCTCGCGTACCTGCCGAACCGTCCCGACATCGAGTAGCGGTGTGGCGCGAGCTTCGCAGGCTCGGGGCCGTGCCGGCGGCTTCAGGAGCCTGGGCGCTCCCGGACCTTCCGGCCTTTACGGAACCGCTGCCGAATCTGCGAACTCTCGCCGAGAAGGGCGGTGGCACCCTTGCCGTTCTCAAAATCGATTCGCACGGCGACGGGGATATCGCCATCGTGCGTAACGCATTCCTCGCCACCCGGACAGATGAATGGAACGAGTTCATCGCGGATTGCGGCAAGTTTGAAGCCGAGATTGATCGCGAGATTGCGAAGGAGAAATTCACGTTTGGTGAACTGGAAGAAGAGGAGCAGAGCCTCGACCGCCTCCGTCGGTGGCAGCGCGACCTCCTGCGCAGAAACCCTGTCGAGATCGACATCGCGAATGCAGCCGCACGACGACTTGGGGAAGTGACCGAACGTCTAGCCATGTACACGGAACTCGTTTTCGCCGCGAACCTGCCGACCGTCCCCGCAGCGTAGTCCGACGGCACTGCATCCTGACGGGTCGGCTTATGGGCAAGGAGGATGACATATAGCACCGCAGAAACGCGGCCACTTATCGATGCGACTCACAGCAAAAACGTGTGAAAACGTGAGTCGTGAGACGCCTCATATCCCTAGGGTTTCGAGACGATCCGCGCACGCTCTGAAGCAAGTCGGGCAACCAGATCGATGCACCACGTAGCGATCACAGAACCCGCCAAAGAGCGCGCGTTGGCCACTGACCGTGTATTCGCTGCGGCCGGGTAAGGCCCACCCGGCCGCACGCAACGAACTGTTGGACCGGCCACCCCTGGATTGGGGAGCAGAAGGCGATCCCAGCAACCCATATGGTTTGGTCAAGCGCCCCGACGAATTTGGCCCGTGGATGCGCCGCGGGGCGAGTCTCTTCTCAACCAAACGGGGGTTTTGGTGCGCACTTTCGGCCGGTCATTCGTTCATGCAATTACGGCGATTGTGGTTTCCGCAGTCGTGGTGGTTGGTTTCTCGGTTCCAGCCTCTGCGGACCCAAGTGTGGGGAGTCTCGCGGGCACCGTCGCGTTCAGTGAGGATTGTTCGTCCGGGATTGGCGTGGGGATAGCCTTTGATGGTTCGAACCTCTGGTACTCGTGTTACCAATCAAGCACGGACCTGCTCCGTGCCGACCCGAAGACGGGCCAGGTGACGGCGCGCTATAGCATCGCCGGTGGTCTTGGAGCATTGGCGTATGACGCTGCACGAAATTTGCTGTGGGCAGGCTGGGGCAGTTCGCAGGCCGGTGACATCACGGCCATCCAACTTGATGGCAACCAAGCCGTTGCGGGGTCGTCGAAAGCATTTAGTACCTGCCCGCTCCAATGCGGCAGCTCCCTCGATGACGGCTTGGCCTACGACGCGAGCACTCAGAGCTTGATGGTCAGTGCCGACGGCTCACCAGTCATCTCGACCTTCAAAACGAGCGGTGCGCAAGTGTCCACCTTTGATTGGGCGGGCACAGGCGGCTGCTACAACAGTGGGCTCGCGCTCGGGGACCAGCTGATTTTCGAAGGCGCGGATGGATGCAGCCACGTTTATGTTGTCGATAAGAGCGATCCCTCAAAAGTGCTCTTTGACTTCTCAACAGCCGTTCCAGGCGATCCCAACTTCCGTGACGAGGGGCTCACCTGCGACACCAAAACGTACGCTGCGCAGGGCCAACAGGTGATGTGGTCCAAAGAGGCCTACTCTCCCATGCGCGCACATGCTTTCGTTATCCCCGCCGGCACCTGCGGAATCGGCGGGGAATCCGCTCCCGGAGGCGGCACCACAAACACTGCCTTCACTGGCCCCTCCCCCTCCTCATCGCCCACGGCATCGTCAACGGACCTGAGAACGAGAAGGAGCTCGAGTCCATCGCCAACCAGGCCGTCCCGGCTCTTGGAGTTCGCGGTTTCACGACGAGGCTGGGGACGGACGTCACCGGCAGCGTTTGGGGAAACGCAGATCAGATCAACATTGCAGCGGCTCAGACCCTGAAAGATACGGGTGCCCCCGCAGTGAATGTGATCGGCCATTCCAAGGGGGGGGGTCTAGACGCCCGGGCCGCGATGTGGCAGAAACCGTCCCAATTCAACGCCCTGGGCATGCTCGCAACCCCGAACGCGGGCAGTGGCGAAGCCGACCTGCTCTGCAGCCTTCGAAGCGCCGCTGCCTACGACGAGAACGACCTCGGATTGGCGACCGCTAACCTCTTCACGCAGAACTTCGGGTCGTGCGACACGCAAGCTAATGGGCTCTTTGATCTGAAGACGAGCTACGTCCAGAAGGTCTTCAACACAGTGGTCCGTGACCAACCGGAACTGTCGTACTTCGCCCTGGGTGCGGAATGCAAGTACGACGATTTTGAGTGCTATGTCAAGAACGCTGGGACGGGGTGTCCTGGCTTGGAAGGTAATGGTCTCGTCTGCCTCAGCAGTGTTTATTGGCTCACGAATACCTGGCCCGGTGCGCCCGGCGGGCGACAGACCATGATCCCGTTCGTCCCCCCGTACACGCACGATCAGATGAACTCGGAACCGTGCCCGATCTCCTTGGTCCTTGCCGACCTGTATCCGCGAGACAGCCATAAGTCCTGGGTCCACGGAGCCGGGCTCGGATGCGATGCTCCCGGCGGCGGCGGCGGCGGCGGCGCCAGGGTTAGTGCCGTGGCCGCGTCTCCGACAGGGACTGCCGTTGGAACCCCGCCAGGCGCCATCCAGCGCATCCTTCCCGGCAGCGCGAGCCCGGGGCACCCGTTCACCGCGACGCTGAACCCCGAAGGCGCTGACGCGATGCTGGCCGAAGTGTTCCTGCCGACGGGCGCGACCCCAACGATCTCGATCACTGATGCCTCAGGCCTCGTCGACAACACGGCAACGGTCACCGTCGACCCAAGCGGCAACGGACTCGGCGTGCAAATCGCGGGCATCAGCCTCACCGGGCTCAAAGCCGCGACGCACACCCTCACGATTACGGTGGGCGATACCCCGATCGGTGTCGGCCTGGTCACCCGGGTCAACAGTCCGGTGGGGTTGAGCGCCACGGCAGTCCCGTCGACTATGACGCCCGGTCAGAATGCCATCGTCACGGCCACACTCGGCCTGGCAGCCGGCAAAGCCAAGAAGGCAACCCTGGTCGCTACCTACACCGACGCCAACGGAACGCGAGCGAGCACACCCCTTCTCTATGGCACCTCCACTGGCTGAATATTGGCTTCGATGGGCACCACCTGTGGTGCGAGTGAGCCCCACTATTCAGATGTGTGATTTGTATTGTTCAGCCCCACTACCGGCGTGGTTGAGCCCCACCTGAAAAGCTCCTTCCACCATGTGAGCGCCACACGGTGGAAGGAGTACCGGTAATGGTACGGAAGATCAAAGCGAAGCAGATCCTGCAGCTGCGTAATCAGGGTTTGTCGCGACGGGCGATCGAGT
>JACMOZ010000248.1 GCA_014377785.1 Aeromicrobium sp. | reverse complement strand
GGAAGTCCGAGCTCACGGAACGCCGGTCGAACACCATGGAGCTTTCCCCTCTTCCAGGAGCGCTTAGACGCGAACTGCTCGAACCGCTTGGGCACGACTAGCGAGTATGTATGGGCCAGAACACCGGATGATTCGCGTACGAGATCGATGAGCGGATCGTCCTCGGAAGACAGTCGATTGAGCACTTTACCGACGGTGGACTGGTCCAGACCTGTTGCTACCGACAGGGACCTGTTTCCAAACGAGATCGTGGTGCTTGCAGACTTCTGGGCGGCTTCGGCCATCGCGGCCAGCACAGCACGGGCTGCCAGGTCATCGCGCCGGTTGCCGTCGAATTCAAGATCAACCGCATTCGACCAAGTGCGTATCTCTTGGTAGGTATCCCCGCGGTGTGTCTTTGGCTCACTTGTGGTGTTTACGCGAACAGAGCCATTCTGTCTGCCAGTGCGTCTTTGCTTTTCGAACGCCGTCGCCGATTTCCAGTCGCGTACCAGGGCGGAGTGTCTGGCGCCGGGACTGTAGCGGGCGTAGAAGGACGCCAGTCCCGGCCATGTTCCGTTTGTGACTCGGACGGCGACGTCGGTAAACTTCCACCCTGCGGCGACGGGGGACCAGATGACTGCCTGGCGAGCTTCTGAGGGCGTGGAGTACTGCGTGGGGTCGTACGCCCCGGTGCGGGCGATCGTTTGGTAGCGGGAGTCTGGGGCGGTGTGACGGTGCAGCGAGTCGAGGTGCGTCACGGCTTCGTCTGCGGTGATTGAGCCAGCTGGGGCCGCTGCGTGGGCTCCGAACTCGCGGCGATCGGTGGGGGAGAAGGCGAGCTCTGTGGCGAACCTGCGCCAGGCTTGCGGCGTCGCTCCGGTCTGGGTGGCTTCCCACGCGGCGGTGGTCGTGCCGATGAGTTGTTGGTGTCCGCCGCTCTTGTGCCGGCTTCCGGGTGGGCGAATGCAGCCGCTGGACAGCCCGAGCATGGGAAGCGGGTCGAACGATGGTGCCCGTGCCTCGAGCGCCCGTGCGACTTCTGCGGCGTCGGGGAAGGGCAGCGGTTCGGCCATCGGGATGTAGATGTGGATGCCGCCGTTGGGGGACTGGTCTGCGAAGTGGGGGAGGCCGAGACGCGTCAGGGTTGCTGACAGGGCTGTGTAGTCGCGCTGGACGGCGCCGGGTCCACCCTTGGATGAGTCCAGGTCGATGCAGAAGGTGTGCGCGCATCCAGAGTTGTCATAGATGAGCACCGCGGCTGGCTGGTTGGGCAGCTGCTCGGTGATCTTGCGTTCACGGTGCAGGGGGTAGGTCTTGCCGCCGTCGCGTGACACGCGCATGCGGCCTTGTCCAGAGATCTCAGTGGCCAGGGATTGCCAGGCGTTCTGGGCGTTACGACACGCCGTGTGCGAGTCCGTTTCCGGGTTCGACAAACCCGAGCGTGCTACTTTGGGCATCAAGAAACCCCCTAGCCGGTGGTTTTGTGGAAACAAATCTGGGAGGCATCGCCTACCAGCTCATATGGTCCGACTCGCGTAGCCGCCAAGCATGGAGTCGGGAAAGCTTTGAAGGGTCCGCATCGCCAGATGCGGACCCTCGCTTTTATGCGGGCCGTGCCAACGGCAACTCCTCGTGTATGTCGGAAGCGAGCGGCCCGCTCCAGAATGCTGGACGTCCGTTGGCGTCGACGTCGGCGTTGGCTATCAGTAGGTCCAAGACCTGCCCTTGTGATTTGCCCAAGGCGTCACACACCTTGTCGATCTTTGCCTTCACCGCGGGGTCGACGTGCGCGTTGAGCGCCACGGTGGACTTCAAGGTGCCGCGAGTTCTGCGCTGACGGTTCGTTGCCATGCGAATAACATAGTTGTAGTTCTACGACTGATGCGGTGGCCTCCGGCGCGTGTCGCGATCTTTCTTGTAGCACTACGGCTTTGATCGGTGCCGAGATCCTGATCGCGACCGACCCGTTTATGAACCTCTATAACGACCTATTAGATTTTCACACCTAGCCCTTATAGTTCGTTATATGCGTGATGCGATGAATCCATTCAATCCGGGGTCGGGGACACCACCGCCGGCGCTGGTGGGCAGAGACCAAGAACTAACGGCTTTCGACGTGCTCATCGAGCGCACGTCATTTTCCCGTCCTGGACGAGGGATGGTCCTGACCGGGTTGCGCGGCGTCGGCAAGACCGTCCTCCTGAACCAGATGCGGCGCCGAGCCGAAGCCGCCGGGTGGTTCACCGTCAACATCGAGGCCAGGCGCGACGCCGCTGGATCATTCGCGGTCCGCAAAGCGTTGGCGCGAGAGATCGCCGCGAAGGCGCGCAGCCTCAACAGGCCGGGGATCACCGAACGAACACGCGACGCACTCCGCTCGGTAGCGGCCTTCAACGTCAAGCTCGGTACATCCGGCATCGACCTGGGGGTAGAGATCGTCTCCGGGAGGGCCGATTCTGGCGCGTTGGACATAGACGTGCGTGAGGTCGTGGAGGACCTCACGTCAGCG
>JACMOZ010000247.1 GCA_014377785.1 Aeromicrobium sp. | reverse complement strand
GTACGGTCTCGACATATCCCAAACTCCCGAGTTGACGACATCCGCCGGCTGGGAGGAAATCGGTTACGCCCCCTCGCCGCATTTTGGGACCTTCGTGCAGGAGACCTTGAACCTCAGTGGGGACGAAGTACGCGGCAAGGCGTGCCCCTATTAGTCAAGGCGCACTGGAACGTCATCAGTTGTGACTTTCTGTCCCGACGGGATTACAACTGGGGACCGAGGACGCCTTCAACACAACCTCCCGCCTTAACCTCGACGCAGGGGAACCCGAGAACACCCCCACGAACTACAAAACCATCACTAGCGTCGGCCGTTGTCGCGCGAGTACCATGCCCTGGCGTCTCGCGACCTTTAGCAGTGCCAGTTTCGGGAGGCGCGTCAGCGGATCCGGTTGCTGGAGAACGCGGTTCCTCTTCGGGCTGCGGCGTATTTGTCTCAGGGGTCGCTCCCAAAATGATCTACCCGCTCGCCCGCGAGCTGGCTGCGGCCGGTGCCCGGGTGCCGATCGCGGTCACGTGTCTGGTATTGAAGATCGCGAAGCAACCCTTCTATCGGTGGCTCAAAGACCCGGTCTCGACTCGTAACTGGGATGACGCTTAGCTCACCAACGCCGCAGTCGATGCGCATGCTCAACCCTCGACGTTCGGGTACCGGCTGACCGCTGACGAACCCGCTGATCTCGCGTTCGAGTTCTCGGAGCTCAGGGTGTGGCGGCTGTGTTCGCGGAAGCTATCACCTCGAAAGCCAGAGTCGGGCCGCTGATGGGCTACGACCGCGACGAATGGACCATAGGTTATCGACATCGGAGTCAGTTCTACAGTCACCAGTGCGTCCTGAAGCATCACAGACGGCGCTGGCATCCGCAGAACTGACTGGGTACTTCAGAGGCGCTGGCCCGAAGACTGATAGGCGGAGCCTTGCCGTAATGTCACGTTTCCCATAAGCTTTTGTGACATGAAGACTCTGTCGCCCGCAAGCGCAATTCGGGCCATGCCCGAGAAGTCTTTCGTTCACGTTGATCGGCTTCCAGGATCTGCCGCTGCGGCAAGAAAGGCAGCATCGCGTGCGGCCGCAGACGGCGAGCTTGTTGCCGTGCGTCGTGGGCTGTACTACCGCGGTAGGCGAACACGCTATGGGATGACCACTCCACGAGTCGAAGATGTTGCCCGCGCGGTCCTTGGCACTCGTGGCGTGGGACCAGCCGGCTACTCGGCGGCGCGTAGCTGGGGTGTGACAACCCAGATCCCGCCGGTTTGGCACGTAGCAACTTTGCGTCCCGTGGAGATGATCGAGGGCGTCAAGCAGCACGCACGCCGGAATCTTGCCCGGGCTGACCTGAATGAAAAGGAGATCGCGCTCCTCGAACTACTTCGTGCGCCTGAGGTGTACATCGAAACGGGCTGGGCAGATTTTGTGACGAAAGTCCGCGACGCTGTGCGAACAGGAAAGGTTCGCGAGAGTGCACTCCGGAGTGCCGTTACCAGCGAGCACAATGCCGCAGTGCGGACCAATTTCGAGCGCCTCGAGAACACCGCGCTGGTTTCCGTGGCATGACCGACCGGCTTCGGGATAATCCCGACGAGCTCGATGTACTCGTCGTGCGGGCGTCCGCGGCGCTGGGAATCCCGGCGGCGTACGTCGAAAAGGACTTCTGGGTGACCGAAGTACTCCGCGCGGCAAGTCCGACTCGAAAGATCGCCGCTTCAGACGGATCGACCACCGAAGTAATGTTCGTCTTCAAAGGCGGCACCAGCCTGAGCCGCGTTTTCAGGATCATCGATCGTTTCTCTGAAGACGTCGATCTACTAGCCGTATTTCCCGACGGCATGACTCCCACGGCGCGCCACTCCATTCTCAAGCTCGTCGATGCCGACGTTACGGCCCATCTGGGCCTCGCCACAACCGACATTGCTGTCACCAGCTCCACGACCGGAGTGAAAAGGTATACGACATACACCTACCCCACGGACACAACGGATGGCGATATCAAAGAAGGCGTCCTGCTCGAACTGGGCAGCCGCGGTGGAGCACAGCCGGCCAGCCAGTACTCATATCACTCACTTGTGGCCGAGCATGCCTTCACTCTCGGGGACGACGAAAACACGTGGGAGGAATTCACGCCTTTCAGAGTCTGGGTCCTGGCGCCGGAGCGCACGCTGCTGGAGAAGGTTGCAGCCGTCCACGATGCGGCCACGCGGATCGACACGGACAGCCTCCTCAAGCACGGCCGCCATTTCTACGACATTTACCGGCTGCTCAAAAACGATCGTGTCCAGGACGCTCTCCATAGGCTCGGCCCAGACGACATCGCTGCGCTGGTCGAAGACATCAACATCCACAGCGAAGCAGCCGGTTTCACTTGGAGCCCTCGCCCCGAAGGCGGCTATGCGGACAGTCCCGCTTTTGATCCCGAATACTCAGCAGCAGAAACGATTGCCGCCGGCTACCGGAGTGCCCAGAACCTGATCCACGGAGACCTAGTCACCCTCGAAGAGATCTCAGCCGCCGTCAACGCGAACCGACTGATTCTCTAACGGGATCGCCTACATCAGCCCGCGGGACTGTCTCATGTGCGGGCAAGATGTGGGCAAATTGCGGGCATGCTTCTTGTAAATACGCTTCTGACCAGCATTTCTTTGGCGGAACCGGTGGGATTTGAACCCACGGTGGACTTTCACCCACACAACTTTTCGAGAGTTGCACCTTCGGCCGCTCGGACACGGTTCCCGGGGAAGAGTTTAGTACACGCTCGGGGCACGTACGCTCAATGGGTGAGGATCGTCATCAGCGCGCTGGCCGTGGCCGTGGCCGGCAGCACGATCGGGTTGTGGGCGCGGTGGCTCATGCACCGCAGGGGCGTGTGGCGCATCCGGCTGGCTGACAACATTCCGGTGAACTCGAAGTACTGGCGGGAGCGCAAGAAGGAGCCGGGCGAGATCCTGTATGTCGCCATCGGGGACTCGGCGGCGCAGGGCATCGGGGCCAGCAGGCCAAACCACAGTTACGTGGGGGTGCTGGCAACGAGTATCCGGAGTCGCACCGATCGCACGCTGCGCGTCGCGAATCTCGGAATCTCGGGAGCCACTCTGAGGCTGGCGATCGACTCCGAGTTGCCGCAGCTGGCGAAACTGACGCCGGACATCGTGACGGTCTGCATTGGCGCGAACGATATTGCCGACTTCGACGAGTCACGCTTCGAGCGTGAGATCGCCATGCTGCTGGATGCCGTACCGAAGCACGCGATAGTGGCAGACCTGCCCAGCTTCTACTTCCTCCCCGGGCAGAAAAAGGCGCGCATCGCCAACCGGATGCTGCGCGCCGCGGCCGCCGAGCGAGGGCTGACCGTCGTCGACCTTCACAAGCTCACCGACCGGCAGGGGCTGTGGGGCATCACCACGCAGTTCGCGGGCGACCTGTTCCACCCCAACGATCGCGGGTATCGCATCTGGGCGGCCGCCCTCGAGCCCGCGGTAGCTCGACGGTTGGCCGAGCTGTGAACGAGATCCTCCGCTATTCGGCGATCTACAACGCTGACGGCGGGATCGTCGGCGAGGTCCGCTATGTGATCGGCCACCTTCTCGGCATCACAGAGTGCGCACTGTGCGACATCACTCACTCCCCCGTCAGGCGAAAGCCCGAATGGGACAGGATGCTGGCGCGGCTGGGTGCGCCCATGACGGTGCTTCATCGCAACGAGGTCGACCCGAGCCTGCTCGCCAGCATCGGCACGACGCAGCTTCCCGCCGTGTTCGCCCACCACCCCGATGGCACGGTCACCGTCGCACTCAGCGCTCAGGAGTTGACCGCGATGGGCGGTTCCGTCAGCGCGTTCGAGGCCGCCCTCACGGGTCGCAGCCCCTGACGTTCGAAGTGAACCTAGCGCCCGTTGGCGCGCCGGCGCCACAGTACAGCCAGCAGGAACAGCGCCGCGAACAACAGCACGCCGCCCGCGGTGATGATGTTTGGGCCGACACCCGGCCGGAAGAAGTCGTAGGCCGCAAGCTCGCCGTCGGGACCGGTGAAAACAGACAGTCCAGAGGTGCTGCTGATCGCGAGTGGGCTATTCAGGTAGTCGGTGATGTGCGCGGCGAGCACCGCACACCCGACGACGATCACGCCCACTGCGAGCCCCAGCATCGCCAGGGGTGCCCTTCTCATTCTGCGGCGCGCCAGCGCACGGCGTGAAGGAACACGACACCGACCAGCGCGGCGAGTCCGGTGAGGATCATCCACGGGCACACGGACTGCATAACGCCGGGAATGACATAGGACCTGATGACGTCACCGGCGCCCGTCGACATGCCGCCCCCAAAAAGTGTCTGCGCGTAGATCTGCCCCGCCAGCCCACCGACGACGAATACCCCGGCGATGACCCACAGCACCCTGATCCACGGGTTTCCGGCGAGGGTCACAGCAGGTTCCGGATGCGCCACGACCACCGGCGCTGGCGCATCAGGCCGTGCGCGAGCATCCATCGCCTGCGGCGGGTTCGCCCCCTGCTGTGGCGCCTCGGCCCTCGTCGGGGCGGACAGCTGTCTGGGCGCGCTCGCGCCGCCCCCCTCGTACCCGCGCTGGAATGCCGGATCGAACCGAGGGTCGAAGTCTCGCTTATCGCTCACAGTGCCACCCTATTGCGGCAGCGGTGTCACCCGCCCGATCTAGGCTGGGCGCATGGCTCGAACCACCACCAACTTCCGCTGTACCGAGTGCGGTTGGCAGAGCATCAAGTGGGTGGGTCGCTGCGGTGAGTGCCAGCAGTGGGGAACCGTCCAGGACTCTACGCAGCCCCCCGCGCGGGTCACACC
>JACMOZ010000246.1 GCA_014377785.1 Aeromicrobium sp. | reverse complement strand
TCACGATCTTCTGCTCCCGCTCGACCTGCAGCCGGGCAATGGATTCGTCGATCTCGGTGAGGCGCTGCTTGGTGGTGTCCACGCCAACCTCTACACGCTCGACGCTCTTGAGCTCCTCGACCAAGGCCTGCGTGGACACGTATCCCTCGGGGACGTCCCGGGCAGGGCGGTCCATGGTTCCGAGGGCACCCTCGAGCCGCTTGACTTCGCGGTTCTGCTCGGTGCGTGCATCGTAGGCCTGGTCGTAGTCGGCGTCGATGGCACTCGTGTCGACACCGACAAGGTCGATGAGTGTCTGGCGCTGCTTCTTCGGGTCCTGCTCGGCGAAGGCCAGCGGGTCGAAGGCGAAGGCGCCAAGAAACTGGTCGATAAACGTCTGGCCGCCGGCGATGGCGGCTTTGCCGTCGATCGGGGAGACCTTGAGCGTGGACGCCTTACCCTGCTTCCAAGTGCGGGTGACGACGAAGCCGCCGCCGTCTTCGGACTCGATGGTGATGGTGGCCATCGCCTTGTCTTCGCCGTCACGGATGGGGCGGGTGACGGCGCGCTGCTTGCCGCCGAGGGTGTTCCAGATGGCGTCGACGAGCGACGACTTGCCCTGAGCGTTGCGGCCGCCGATGACGACGACCTGCCCGAGGTCGTCGATGTCAACTTCCTTGAGGCGCTTGAAGTTCTCGACCTCAACGCGGCTGATGTGCATGCTCATCGCGACACCGCCGCGATGAGGAGGAAGGCAACCCAGCCCAGCATGACTGTCGAGATGACGGCGTCAATCGGTGTCCTGACCGTACGCGCACGGCCAACCAGCCAGATGGATGCGAGTGCCTCGAGGATCACCCAGATGGCGGTGGCGATGTAAACCCATGCCGGCATCATGCGGCATCGGCCTCGACGAGGTCGGTGTAGAGCTCGGCGAGCTTGTTGTCGTCGATGCCGGCGGCGTTGAGGATCTGCCGCGGCGTGTGACCGACGGGGACCTCCACGAAGATCGGGGACTGGAAGACCGCTGCCCCCTCGGGCAGGACGTCGTGGCCGGCCTCGACCTCCACGTCCTCAAACCCGATGATGCGCGAGACCGTGCCAGCGAGGGCGCCGTCGTCGATGAGTCGCTGGCGGAGGCCACCGGTGGGCAGGTCCGTGGACTCCTCGAAGTGACGCAGGACGGCGACAGCGGCGAGCTCGTGGTGGGCGACGCGCTGCTGGTAGTCGGCTACCTGCTGGCGGCGGTGCTTCTTGGTGGTCCGCTTGGTGTCGGCGTCGCGGAGCCGGCGGACCTTGCGCTGCCCGATGGGGGCCAGCTTGGCGTCGGTCCACCTGACGGCCGAGGTGATCTTGCGCTTGGTGCGGGGATCCTCGTCGTCGGTGCGGGCGGTCTTCGAGCGGAAGAAGTTGGACGGGGTAGGCTTCAGGGCCATGATGTCTCCTTTGTGTGGTCGGACTGATCTGTGTGGATGTGGGGGCGCCAGCGTTCTGAAGGACTAGCATGCTGGGCTTCGTGGCATTCTGTCAAGGCCTTCTTGCTGTTCATACCAGCAGACTGGCCCGGGTCATTGGCGCTGATCGAGGAGATCCCGTGCATCAGAAACAGGTGGGACTTCATCTCCTTGAGGTTCTTGTCGTCCCACGGCGGGCAGTAGTACATGGAGTCGTTCTGGTTGTCGTACCTGATGGCCACCATCTCGGCGCCCATGTCCTCGACCAAGATCTTGTTGATCTCGTCCTCATCGAGGAACATGATGTCAACGGGTGATGTCGCAGTGATGCCGAGCTTGGCAATGTCGACAATCTGGGTGTCGCCGGCGCGGTTGCGCATGCCCCAGAAGCCGGTCTTGGAGTGCTCGACCTTCCAGACGATGCCATCCTGGGCTTGAATGTGACTGCCGATCTTGACGTCACCCCAAGTTCTTCTGCGTGGAATCAACGGGCCCTCCTCTCTCTCAGGAGTAAACTTAGGCCCTACGTCAGACAAAGTCAAGGAGTGGCCATGAGCGGAAAGTGGAAGGGCAGTGACCGGCGATCGCGGCTGCCCGCAGATTGGCCGGCGATCGTGCAGCGGATCAAGCGACGCGACCAGGCTCGATGTGTTGCCCGGCTGCCGTCGGGTGGCCGGTGCCCCCGGCGCGAACCTCAATTCCCTGTCCAGATTGACCACCTGATCCCCGGAGACGACCACAGGGACGTGAACTTGGGTTGCAAGTGCGAGGCCCACCACGGCGCGAAGTCGTCCAAGGAAGGCACCGACGCCCGCTGGGGGAAGAAGAAGATCACGCCTCGGACCGAGGGTCCACATCCGGGTCGGGTAGGCTGAGAGCATCCATTCACTACCGGAAGGGGCCTACCGTGGCCATCATCCTCACATCGCCCGTCGAGGGCCTCGAAGCCGGCGACGTCTACGAGGGCCCCAATGAGGCGTACCACCTCGAGAACGGCTACGGCAAGCCGAAGTCGGGTCGCTCAAAGAAGGCCGCCCCAGTCGTCAC
>JACMOZ010000027.1 GCA_014377785.1 Aeromicrobium sp. | reverse complement strand
TCGCCGTCTTCGAGTGATTCTGCCGAAAGGTCAACTCGCCCTTGCGGCTCACGATCGTGCCGGCGAGACGGATGCACGGTACGGCACTGGTGACGTCGACGTCCACGCGTCGGATCGCCAGCACTTCTCCGATGCGAGCTGACGTGCCGAGCATCACCTCGACGATCGAGCTGAGCTGCCCATCTGGCCGTGGACCGGAGACGTGGCCGACGCCGGCTTCCCACCGCGCGATCGCGGTGCGGATCTTGTTGACCTCGACCGCGGTGAGTGCATCGGGGGTGTGGGGCTCGCGATGTAAACGGGCCACATGATCCATGAGGTTGGTCGGGAGGATCTCGTGCCGCACGGCCAACTCGAGCGCCAGGCGCAGCACGACGCGCGATTGTTTGGCGCGGCTGCAGGAGAGCTTGGCCATCTGCTTGATGAACTGATCGCAGCGGAGGACGCCGATCTCGCGCAGGGTGAGGTCTTGAAATACCGGCAGCACGAGCGTGCGCATGTTGCGCTCATACAGATTGCGGATGGTCCTGGAGATTCGACCCTCCGCGTCGATGTCGTCCAGCCAATACTTCACCAGGTCGGTGAATGCGCTGTCTGGAGTCAGGTAACCGTTTGTGGGCTGCACTTAGGTCCTCTCAGCTAGCTTGCCCTTCAACGCGCGTTCGGCCGCCTTGGCGCTACTGCCGGTGGCCTGCACCTGGCGCGACTGGCCATCCCAATCCCGGAAGTGGGTCCGCGCCTCGAACTGGCCCGACGGCCTGATGCGGGTGATGATGTCGCCGAAGGTGCCGATCGTCTGACGTGGCCGCGACATCAGTTCACCGCCGAGCGGGGGTACCGGGCTGTCCAGACGGTTCGCGCTGCTGGGCCATCCAGGAGAGCACGTCGGAGATCGCGAATTTCAGATGCTTGCCGAATCCGTACGCTGTCGGCCCCTTGCCGTTCACGCGCCAGTCGTAGACGGTCGAGACCGGGATGCCGAGGTAGTTCGCCAGCTCGGCGACATCCATCAGCGGTTCCAACGAGACGGCGGTTGAATTGTTTTCGTTCGTGTTCATATTCCGTAGGTGCGACCGGCGTACCTAAGCAATCAAAGGGGACCGAATGTGACGTGGTCGCCTCGCACGGCTGAGCGGCCAGAAGGCCATCTCGGAGGGGTTTTTGATGGGGTGACCAATTTCTTAACCTAAAAAGTCCCGGAAACCCTTGAGTTTCCGGGGCTTTTGGTCGGGCTGACAGGATTCGAACCTGCGACCCCTTGCAGGATCGGGGCGATTCTGGACGTGACCGAATGTCTCGGGAATTCGCGGATTCCCTGGGTTTTGCAGGGAACGGGGCGTTCACTACATCCCACTCTACGCGGACATTCTTGGTGGTCCACGGTTGTTTCAGGTGGGTAAGTGATGGGCATCGAGTGAAAGCACAGCAAGACGATGACATTTTCTGTGACGCGCTGTGGGCATCTGCTTCCGTCGCCCTCGCGCGGAAGCGGATCCTCGCCGACTAGGACACCGCGTTCGATGTCAGTTTCGATCCCGATGCGGAGGTCGCTTGATGAGGTAGGTAGAAATCGCTCCTCGGGAGCCTCAGGTGAATGGCTTTTTGTTCCGACCAGACCGTTTCGCGAAACGCCGCGGGGCGCGAACTTTGCCGCAACCCGAAGCCATTTTCCTTCGACGCATGACGGATTCTTCTCTGATTCTCGCGATCAGTTGTTAGCGCGGCTCGTACGCCTTCGGTAGTCTCATCCCGCGGTCGGCCATGATCTGCCGAACCCGATTCGGGTAGTCCGTGATGATGCCGTCGACACCCAGGTCCATGAGCTCCTTCACCGTGGCCGGATCATCGCTGGTCCACGGAATGATCTTGAGACCGCGGGCGTGTGCCTTAGACACCATCTGCTGATCGGGGTAGAACTGAAAGCCGGGGTCGGCGACCTTGCCATTCTGGGGGAACCCGTAGTTTGGTGACACCGCAGTGAGGCCACCGGGAATTGCTGCGGCAGCCGTCGTGACGAGATCGCCGCCGTAGGTGTCGGAGTCGACTCCGCCGAGCCACGGTGAGGCACCGGGCTCACCCACCTGCAGGAAGTCTCGGTTGGTCAGCGCCACCAAAGGCCACTCCGGCGCCAGGTTGTGCATCTCGTTAAGCGCCCCCCAGGCGAAGGACTGGATGGTGACCTGGTCCTCGATACCCGACGCGCGAATCTCCTCAAAGACCCGACGCACAAAGAGGCCTACTGGCGCAGTCTGCTCCGGGGTGCCGGCCTCAACCTTGGTCTCGATGTTCAAGGTGATCTGCTTAGCGTGGTAGCTCTTGACCAGGTTCAGCACATCTTTCAACTCGACCATCCGGAAGCCTGCGATTTGCTCCTGCTCAGGGAAGCCGAGTAGCTGCTGGAAGCCGCAATCCATCGTCTTGATCTGAGCCAGGGTCAGGTCTTTGATGTATTTACCCGCGTACGGGTACATCGGGTCGCCCTGCGTAACCGGTTCCGTGTCACGACACTTTGACGGGCTGATCTGCCGGTCGTGATTGACGACTACCTTCTCATCCCGGGTGATCTGAGTGTCCAGCTCCAACGTGGAGACACCAAGGCGCATGGCCTTGCCGAACCCCTCCAACGATTCTTCAGTAGTCATACCTATGCCACCCCGGTGGGCCTGCAGATCGAAGTGGGACTTCTGGGGCAGCACGCCGGAATCGTCGGCTGCGGCTGCCGGGAGCGCGAAAGGTGCCATTAAGGCAGGCACAAGGGCCAGCGTAGCGAGGACATGACGTAAGGACATTGGATGCTCCGCTCAATTGGAATAGGCCGTGACGTCACAAACCATAGGGTTGCGACAGACTCATCTGGTGGCTAAAGAGTGCCCGTGAGGTGAACACTCAAGAAACGAACACCCGACGTTGACACCGGGCCTACCTTCACCAAACAGCCACCTCCGCACCACGAGTAAAGCCCGAGGTGGCGAACAACCCAGTATTCGAGACAATTTTGTTGTGGAGTTGATTGCTTAGTGGACACGTTCACGTCGGCGAAGCCTTGTCTCAGATAATGACCTGCTCCGGTTGATCAGATGTTGATGGCGGAGCATGATTTCGGCGGCTTCGCGTTTGCCGACCTTGGGTTGGCGAGGCCGCAGACGACGGGCAGTCCGTCTAATGTCCAAATCAGGTGGAGGCGGAATCCCCGGCAGTAGCGGGAGTGGCGCGCGCAGTAGCGGTGGCTGGCGTGCCCCGGCTAGGTCGGAGCGCTTCACGGTCTTCCGGATTTACCGTGGGGTTCCGGGGTTGAATCGATCAGTCGGGTGATCTCGCCCTAGGACGGGGGTATCCGGGGCGAGTTCGATGATCACCGCGGAGAGCAGACCGATTGCTTGGCGGAGCGCCTACGCAGGGAAAGTCCGATCGGGCTCAGCAGTTGGCGCGCAACCAACCGATAAGGGCTCACTCATCTAGGTGTTCGCGGAGCCGGCAATGAAGGTCTTCAAGCTGCCGGGGATGTAAAGCACAACCGATCTGAGCCAGCGAAGCCTCAGCCCCGAGCGCTTCCGCGGATGATGAGCTCGCAAGGAAAGACAACGTGTTGAGCTGTCATCTGCGGTGAGTTGATGCGATCTATTAGCATGCGTGCTCCGACGCGAGCCATTTCTCGGCTTGGCTGACGCACGGTGGTGAGGTCGAAAGATTGCCATGATGCGATTTCAACGTCGTCATACCCGATGACCCAGAAGTCGTCAGGGGTGGTCAGCCCATTACTGCGCACCGCATCGAGGGCTCCGAAGGCCATGAGGTCGTTGGCACAGAAAACGGCTTGCGGCGGATTCGCCTGATTGATGAACTCATTCATAACCCGAAAGCTTTGCTCGTGCGAGAATCCGCCGTGACGAAGAAGGTCGTCGGGCACGGGATAACCGTGCTCCGTCATCCGGTTCATGAATCCCTGACCGCGATCGCGCGAGGTGCTCGCGCTTTCGCTGCCTCCGATGAAGCCAACCCGAGTCTTTCCGTGCTGGATCAGGTAGTCCGCGACGACGGCCCCGCCGGAGAGATTGTCACTCGTCACCTGATCACATTGCAGACCGTCGATGCGGCGGTTGATCAAGACAATCGGGCTGCCCTTCTTCAACGCGGCTTGCAGCTCAGCAGAGTCCTCGGTCGCTGGCGTGAAGATGACGCCGTCCACGGCTCGTTCTCGGATGGCACGCAGGGCATCATGGTGACTGCCGCCGCCCGCATTCCAAATAACGACTCTGTACCCGGCAGCGTCGAGTTCACGGGTCAACTCATCGAGTACTTCTGGGTAGAAGGGATTTGTGATGTCGGCAACGACGACGCCGATCGTGTTCGTACGCTGGGTTTTCATCGCCTGCGCCCCGGCGTGTGGCACGTACTCCAGGGTTTCCATCGCCGCCAGGACCTTGGCCTTTGTCTCAGCGCTGATTCTGGAGGAAGACGACATGGCACGCGAGACTGTCGCCTGGGACACACCGGCTAATTGTGCGACGTCTCGGCTGGTTATCACGTCGTCCTCCTCGAAGAGATTACAGAATTACTTGTTGGCGATTGGATCATATTCGGCGGAGAGGCCGCGGCGCAGTCGCACCCGCGGCGCCGTCTCGGGGGACCAGAAAGCGCCGGCCAGGGTGATGAGTGAGGTCAGCACCATGTAGACCGCCACGAGCCAATACCGGTCAAACTCCGGCCCGATCAACAGCGTAGCGATCAACGGCGCGAACCCGCCGGCGAAAACCGCCGCAACCTGCGGGCCAACCGAGGCTCCAGAGTAGCGCAGCTTCGGTTCGAAAAGCTCTGTGAAGTAGGCGGGTTCGACGGAATAGCACAGGTCACGACCAATGTTGCAGGTGAGGATCAGCACGAGCAGCACCATGAAAAAATCGCCGGTCTGAACGGCCCAGAAGAACGGGAAAGCCATTACTAACATGGTGACTGCGCCGGCCATGACGGTGTAGCGGCGACCCCACCGGTCGGAAACCCATCCCCAGAAGGGGATGGAGAAGACACCGAGGCCGGCCATAATCATCGTGGCGAGGAGAATGCTGTTCTTCTCCAGCAAGATCGCGGGGCCATAGGCCAGCAGGAATGTCGTGTAGATGTAGTAGTTAGCGTTCTCTGCGAACCGCATCATGACAACCTTGAGAATAATAAGCGGTCGCGTTTTGATGACCTTCACTACCGGAAGCTTCTCGATCTCGCCCTTGCGCTTGATCTCCTCGAAAACGGGGGATTCGGCCACCTTGCTGCGAATATAGAATGAGATTGCGACGAGCACGATGGAGATCAGAAACGGGATTCTCCAGCCCCAGGCGATGAAAGCCTCGGGGGTGATGAGGCCCCCCATAATGAAGAATGCGCCGTTGGCCAGCAGCGTGCCGACCGGGACGCCGATCTGAGGCCAGGAGCCGAAGAAACCACGCCTCTTGGCAGGGGCGAATTCGGTAGCCATGAGAGCCGCGCCGCCCCACTCGCCGCCAACTCCAATGCCCTGGACGATCCTCAGCAGCACCAACAGGATTGGTGCTGCGATGCCGATGGTGTTGTAAGTCGGAAGGACGCCGATCAGAAATGTGCCGATGCCCATGAGCCCGAGAGTGATCATAAGCATCTTTTTGCGGCCCAGCCGATCACCGTAGTGGGCGAAAATAATTCCACCGATCGGGCGCGCGGCGAAGCCGATGGCGTAGGTGCTGAAAGATAGCAGGATACCCACGAACGGGCTGGCGTTGGGAAAGAACTGCACGTTCAGGATGATGGCGGCAGCGACACCGTACACGTAGAAGTCATACCACTCAATACAGGTGCCGAGGGTCGACGAGACCAGAGCCCTGCGACGCATTTTCGGATCAACCGTGGGTGGAGTTGCAGGGGGTGCAGCTGTAGTGGCGGGGGCGCTCATACTGAGACTCCTTTGTCTGTGACCGTGTCGGCCTCCGGCTACGGCCACAGTGGCGGCATCCGTAGACAGGAGTGTATACGTATTCATGGCACGAGTGCAATGTCTTGATCGACGCGATGTATACGTATACACTCGTCAACGAGTCGGGCTCGGTTGGGCCTCGAACCGGGCGCCCAAAGTGTCGCCCATCAACGTAGATGGAAGGTTTTCCCATGACCGTCGAAACGGCTACCAGTTCATTCGTCGCTTCACAGCTGCTGAAGGCGCCGACAGAGACTAGTGCGAACCGCGGCAGTACTCCTGATGTGCGTGCCACGGTGGAGAACGTCATCAACGACGTTCGTACCCGGGG
>JACMOZ010000245.1 GCA_014377785.1 Aeromicrobium sp. | reverse complement strand
CGCCTACGAAACGGTTCAGGACGAGCACGGCGGCCTGCCCCTGCTGGCGCCGATGTCCGAGGTCGCCGGCAGACTCGGCACACAGGTCGGGGCCTACCACCTGATGAAACACAGCGGATCGCGTGGAGTACTCATGGGCGGCGTTCCCGGCGTCGGGCCGGCAAAGGTCACCGTCATCGGCGGCGGAGTGGCAGGGGTGAACGCCGCGTCCATCGCACTCGGTATGCAGGCCGAGGTCAGCATCCTCGACATCAATGTCGGCCGATTGCGTGAGATCGACGCACTGTTCCAGGGCCGCATCCAGACCAGAATGTCCAACTCGTTCGAGATCGAGCGTGCCGTCAGGGAAGCCGACCTGGTCATCGGGGCGGTCCTCATCCCCGGCGCCAAAGCCCCCAAGGTCGTCAGCAACCGCCTCGTCTCCGAGATGAAACCCGGTTCGGTCCTCGTGGACATCGCGATCGATCAGGGCGGCTGCTTCGAGGATTCACACGCGACGACATATTCGGATCCGACGTATCGCGTTCATGACTCGCTTTTCTACTGCGTGGCGAACATGCCCGGCGGCGTTCCAAGGACCTCGACATTTGCCCTGACCAATGTCACGTTGCCGTTCGTGCGACAAATCGCCGGCGCCGGCTGGCGCGAGGCATTGGCCGCGGATCCTGCCCTGAGGCTCGGTCTCAACGCCCACGAAGGGCAGTTGACCAACGAAGCAGTCGGAGACGCCCTGGGCATCAAGGTCACGCCAATCGCCAAGCTCGTCGAGCTACAGAGTTAGGCGATGCCGGCGACTATTAGATCCGCCAACGCGCGATAGGCGGCCGAGTCGTCCAGGCCGGTGAGGGCTTCGATCTCGCCGTGATGAATGCGTTCCATGGTTTGCCCGGCGACCACGCCGACGAAATTGGAATAGAGCGAAGACTGCGCCCGGGCACCCATACCCTCGGCGACGAGTTCCTGAACTCGCTTGGCCGCGATCTGGGTGTTTTGTTTGTAGATCTCTTGAGCCGGAGCAAAGAAATCCAGATCGGCAAAAAAGACCGGGGTTGCGGGCTTCAGCTCCGTAGAAATCGCCTCCAGGTAGGTGCCGATGCGCTCTGACGGATCACCGGGGCCTTGGGTTCGGGACTCCACCCGTTCGGTCGCGCGCCGGAAGAACGCCCGTACGACGGCAACGACAATCTGCTCCTTGCTCGGGGCGATCAGGTACAACGTCGATTTGGAGCATTGCAAGCGACCGGCAAGTTGTTCGATGTTGAACGCCAGAAAGCCCTCGGCGAGAAACAAATCGATCAATTCCTCGGTGAGCTTGTCTCGACGAGTGAGGCCCACCTGCTTGTTCATGCTGCCAGAGTACCAGCGATAGCACTGGGGTACTCTGTTTGGTACGTTCGAGGTAGTCCGTAATTCTCGCAAGGAGTACTCATGCCAGCAGATCGATTTATGCCCACCGACGAGTCGGCTGATCTCATCGAGCTCGTCCGGGAGATTTCCGCAAAGGAATTGGCCCCGAAGGTTGTGGAGGCTGAACGGACCGAGACTTTTCCCCGTGACGTGTTCCGCACGCTAGGACGCGCCGGACTGCTCTCGTTGCCTTACCCCGAGGAATATGGTGGCGGCGGCCAACCTTACGAGGTTTATCTCCAGGTGTTGGAGGAAATCGGCTCAGTCTGGGCCAGTGTTGGCGTCGGCGCAAGTGTGCACGCGTTGTCGTGTTTCGGGTTGTTCACCGTCGGAACCGACGAACAGAAGAACAATTGGCTTCCCGGCATGCTTTCGGGTGAACAACTTGGCGCCTACTGCCTGTCCGAAGCCCACGCCGGCTCCGATCCCGCAGCGATGAGAACCAAAGCCGTCCGTGACGGGGACTTCTACGTCATCAACGGAGCCAAGGCCTGGACTACGCACGGCGGTCAGGCCGACTTCTACAAGGTCATGGCCCGCACCTCTGACGACGGCGCGCGCGGCATTTCCTGTTTCCTCGTCCCCGCCGACACCGAGGGCCTCGAGTCCGACCCGCCCGAAGGCAAGATGGGCCTCACCGGTTCCCACACGACCACTATGCGTTTCGACAACGTACGCATCAGCGCCGATCGCCTGCTCGGCAAAGAAGGCCAGGGCCTCAAGATCGCGTTGGCCGGACTCGACGCCGGCAGACTCGGCATCGCTGCGGTCGCCACCGGACTCGCCCAAGGCGCCCTCGACGCAGCCGTCGCCTATGCCAAAGAACGCCAGACCTTTGGCAAAGCGATCATCGACCATCAGGGGCTGGGCTTCCTGCTCGCCGACATGGCCGCCGCAGTCGAATCGGCCCGCGCGACTTATCTCGCCGCAGCACGCCTGAAGGACGCCGGCCGTCCCTATTCACGACTTGCCTCCATCGCGAAACTCATAGCCACCGACAACGCCATGAAAGTCACCACCGACGCCGTCCAGGTCGTCGGCGGTTATGGCTACACCGGCGACTTCCCGGTCGAACGGGTGATGCGCGAAGCCAAAGTCATGCAAATCTTCGAAGGCACCAACCAGATCCAGCGGCTCGTCATCAGCCGCGACCTCGCCCGCTAAACCCTCAACGCTCGTCCTCATACAAATATAGGGAGAACCATGCAACTCGACAACACCGCCGCGATCGTTACCGGCGGAGCCTCCGGACTCGGTGCTGCCACTTCGGCCGCCCTCGCCGCCAAGGGCGCCACGGTGTTTGCGCTCGACCTTCCCGGCTCGATAGAGAAGGCCGCACAGGTAGCCGGAGTGGTGTATGTCGCCACCGACGTCACCAATGGGGACGACGTCCGGGCTGCCGTTGCCACAGCCGCCGAAGCCGCACCGCTGCGTACGGTCGTCAACTGCGCCGGCATCGGACCGTCCATGCGCATCCTGGGCCGAAAAGGCGTGCACGACCTTGACGCCTTCGCCAAGGTCATCCAGATCAACCTGATCGGCACGTTCAACGTCCTGGCCGTTGCCTCCGAAGCCATCGCGGCAACGCAAGCCGATGAAAACGGCCAGCGTGGCGTCATCATCAACACCGCCTCGATCGCTGCCTACGACGGTCAGGTCGGTCAGGCCGCCTACGCCTCATCAAAGGGCGGAATCGTCGGGCTCACTCTTCCGGCGGCCCGCGACCTCGCGCAATACGGCATCCGGGTCTGCACCATCGCACCGGGCATCGTCGAAACGCCGATGCTGGCGACGGTCTCGGACGAGTTCCGCGCCGGACTCGCCGCCGGCATTCCGTTCCCGCAGCGACTGGCCCGCCCCGATGAGTATGCCCAGCTGGCACTCGCGATCATCGACCACGACTACCTCAACGGCGAAACGATCCGGATGGATGGCGCGCTCCGCATGGCGCCGCGCTAGAAAACGGTCGCGGCAACGCTCGTCGACAATGCTGAGTATTTGCGTGCAGGATTGGAACGAATCGGTCAGGGTACTTCTTGGTACGCCCCACCAGGAGGAACCATGACTGCCGCGCCAGCTGAACCGTCGGAGGATCCGGTCGCCGAACCCGACAATGACGAGCCCGACAAGGCACCCGATTTGCCCGATCCGGCTTTCCCTGAGGTGTTACCGGGAGGAGACCCGGGCCCGGAGACCGTAGCAGAACCGGGCACCGATTCGGACTGAACGTTGGCGTCAGTCACCCACGAAACTTGTGCCCGAAAAAAAGTTCTCGAGCACATGGTGAGCTTCTCGGAGCCGCCGACAGGAGTCGAACCCGCGACATCCTCATTACAAGTGCGCTCGCGTACCGGTCGTACCTGCCATTTCGGTTGATTCCGGACCGCTTTGACCTTGGATCTCGCTCTGGGGGTGCGCGGGGGGTGCGGACGCTTCGATACCTCGCGGTGGTCGTGACCGCTCATCGCGCCAATCAACTGGCGGTGGGATGAGCCTTTGAGGGTGACGACTTCGGCGTGGTGAACGATGCGGTCGATCATCGCTGCTGCGACGACTTGCCCTCTGAACACGTCACCCCAGCGGGCGAACGGCAGGTTCGACGTGAGGATCAGCGAGGCGTGTTCGTGGCGGGATGAGACGAGCTGGAAAAACAGGTTCGCGGCGTCCTCCTCGAATGGGATGTAGCCGACCTCGTCGACGATCAGCAGCCCGTAACGCCGCAGCCGCGCGATCTCGCCGGCGAGGCGGCCGCGCTGGTGGGCGTCTTGCAGTCGGGTGACCCACTCGGTCGCTGGCGCGAACAGGACCCGGTGGCCGGCCTGGGCTGCTTTGATCCCGAGCCCGACCGCGAGGTGCGTTTTGCCGGTGCCTGGTGGTCCGAGCAGGACCACGTTCTCGGCCTTGGCCAGAAAGGTCCCCGTCGCCAGATGCGCGATGGTGTCGCGCTTCAGACCCGGCCGGTGGTCGAAAATGAAGTCCTCGATCGTCTTGCGCGACCCGAATCCCCGCAGCCCGGATGAATCCTTTTGGGTGGGGCTTGTCCTCTCTGAGGAACGTTGCCGCTTGGCGGATGATCGCCAACTCCGTCTAGAGCTCGCGGATCCTCTTGCGAGCGGCACGGAGCTCAGGGGCCTCGACGGTCGTCGTGCCGGTGATCTCGCCCCGGTCGATGCGATCCTGCTTGAGCCAGTTGTGCAGACAGCCGCTGCTGATGCCCAGCTCGTAGGCAGTGATCTTGATCTGTTTGCCCGAGCGGACCAGGGCGATTGCGCGAGCCCTGAACTCAGGCGGATAGAGGTTAGGCACTGTCGGAGCCTTTCAGCAAGGCCGTCGACTCATCACCATTTCTGGAAACTGAACTGGGGGGGCAGGTCAAGGTGTCAAGCAAAGTCTGGGCAGTCCCGAACCGCAGATCGATTGCCGTTCCACTTGATGGAATCGACTTGAGGAAGCCGGCCCGGTTCCCCAGACGGCCATCGTCTCGTTCATACGCCGCCCGCAGAGGAATAGGTGCCAGCGGAGCCGTGCGCTCGGCTCTGTGGCCGTCG
>JACMOZ010000244.1 GCA_014377785.1 Aeromicrobium sp. | reverse complement strand
GTGCTGAACCTGGGCGGCGGCGACGTCGACACCGCGACCCCGATGGGGTCCATGGTCTTCACGATCATGGCCGGACTCGGCCAGATGGAGCACGACATCAAGCGCGAGCGCGTAGTCGACTCGATCACTAAACGACGGCAGGCGGGCAAAGATCTCGGCGGCCGGCCACGCCTCGTCACCGACAGCCAGGTCATGAATGCCCGACGTCTCATTGACGCGGGGGAGACCGCGTCGGCGGTGGCCCGCGATCTTGGCATGTCCAGGGCGACGTTCTATCGACGCTCTCGAGCACTCAACCTCGCGGGCGAGTGATTTCGGGCGTCCTGATCGAACCCCGCCTTCACCGGGCATTATCTCGGGCGGGTCTTATGGGAATCGGGCTCTCTCGGAGCCACGCGAATTCTCGTTGGCGCCCCTGAGCTGGTCGGGTGTCCCGGTCGTCGTCCCTTCAGCGGCCGGGCGTGTGTGCGCGAGCGCGATTATGGAACTCCGATCGCATCGGCGATGGCCGTTCCCACCTCGGAAGGCCTCAATGCGGTGGTGTCGATCACGTCGGCTTCGGCGCCTAGCCATCCACGGAACGCCTTGTCGTAAGGGACTAGGTAGGCCAGACGGAACCCGGACGGACCCATCACCGTGTCTCCCATGATGCGCTCACGAAGTGTCTTCGTGTCGGTGTGGAGCAAGAAGTGTCGAACGGGAATGTCATAGGCGGCGAATCCGTCGCTGATCTCGCGCCAATATGCCTCAACCAGGACCGTCATCGGCATTATCAGAGTGCCGCCCGTGTAATCGAGAATGTGGCGGGCCGTCTCGACCACAAGAGGGCGCCACGGAGGCCAGTGCTGAAAGTTGTCTGTCTCGGGCAGCCCAGGGTGGACGTCCATCAACGTCTCACCGACTTTCTCGGCATCGAACACGCGCGATCCTCGAATGAGGTGCTGCACGAGCTTGGCCGTGGTCGTTTTACCAACGCCGTGAATGCCGTTCAGCCATACGATCACACGCCCATGCTAACGAAATGCCCGACCGACGATCATGAAAGGCCTCTAAGCCCAGCCGTCCCGCACAAGGTCCCGCCTGCGGGCAGTATTTCCCACCTCCGATAGTCGGCTGAGCTCGGGTCGGGCTCGATGCCGATTTGCTGTGTCAGGCTGGGTGAATGCAGCCCGCGACCCGCACTGACGTGATCTTCATCGGCGGCCGTTCTGGCGTTGGCAAGACCACTGTGGCCGCCGAATTTTCGCGCCTGCTCGTGCTTGAATCCATTCCTCACGCCCTCATCGAGGGAGACAACCTCGACCAAGCGCACCCAGAGCCTTGGAGGAACGGTATCGATCTTGCCGAGCAGAACCTCGCGGCCATGTGGCGCAACTATCAAGCCGCCGGTTACTCGCGTCTGATCTTTACCAACACCGTTAGCGTGCTGCAAATGTCCGCTCTGACCGCCGCGCTCGGAGCGGATGTTCACGCCGTCGGGGTGCTTCTGACCGCGGGTGAGTCGACCGCCGCCCAGCGCCTTGCCCGGCGCGAGATCGGGTCGGGGTTGGAGGACGCAATCGAACGGAGCACAGCGGCAGCGGTGAAACTGCACGGTGACGCATCGGCTGCCGTGCACCGCATTCCCACCGACCACCGCACAGTCACCGACATCGCCGCCGAGATCCTTTCGATCTCCGGATGGGCAGGCCGTACTGCGAGTTCGATCCTTCCAGATGTTTAGCAACATGGTCTGTACCGTCAGCATGCGGGCGAATCAAGAATTGGTCGCTAAATGCCTTATGAGGTTCCCTTATGCGTCAGAGATGACGAGGCGCACCGCGGCGACTAAGGAGCACATTTCTTCGGCGGATGAGTTCGTCGCAAGATATTCCTCGTCGGGTTCTGGCGGCTGAAAAGTCTCCAGATGCGCGATCATCACTTCGTCGAGAACATCGTTGCGCTTCGATTGCTGGCGATTATTGAGAAGACGTTCGCGTCTGACCTGGTCCGGGGCATCTACGTAGACGAGCACGAAGGCGACAGCTGCATCCTCGGCCAGGGCGCGCCAGTTGTCCCTCAGAAAACGCGGTGAACTCGTATCGTCAAGCACAACGTGTCGGCCGGCGCGCACGAGACGAGAGACCCGACGGGCGGCTTCATCGTTAGTTCGTATCCATTCCTCGACCGAGATTCCTTGACCGCCGAACAGGTCGCGTTCTTCATTGATTGAATCGAGACTTACGATCTCTGCGTCAAGGTTCAGCGCTAGCTGTCCCGCGACGGTGCTCTTTCCCGAGAAGGAGCGGCCACACATCAACACGAGCGTAGTCCGAGGCGGTACCGGACTATTCATTGCTCGATTGTGTCAGCGACCACGTTGTCAGGACAACCGTCCGATAGCCGTCCCCCTTCGGGGAGCTTCGATTGGCGACGTTATAGTTGCTGCTTCGGTAGTCCATCGATGCAGGGGCTGGTCGCGAGCCACCGAGGACGCGCAAGCAAGGGGCTCGCTAAAGCCGTTGGTAGCGCGGAGTCCTGATCGCTGTCGATGTGAGGGCAGGTTTGGTACCGTCACGGCATGGTGGGACGCAATGAAGTGAGGGCACTGGGTCCTATTGTCGGCGCGACGGCGAGGGCAACGGCGAGGGCAACCGCGGGGGCACGCGTCGGGGGGATCCGGTGCCCCCGCGGTTGGGTATGCTCTTCGGGTTTGGGTCCCGGCACGAGGAGGTTGAGTCAACCTCAGACGTAATTGTGAGGTGCATTTCGTGTCCGCACAATGGGGGACGCGCCCCCATTTCGGGTGTCAGGTCCGAGGGGGATAACCGGGTCCGTTTTTTACGCTCTGTGTCGACTACTTGGGCGAGTTTCCCGGACGTCTTCGACGGGGTCCCTTGAGGTGATTTTGGTACGGAACGAGGCTAAGGATGGCTCCGCCGATGGCGAAGATCCAGGTTTGAACGTCGAACGCCGGAAACGAGGTGCCGAGCAGAAGCGAGCCGAGCCCGCCGCCGATTATCGCTCCACCCATTCCCAGGAGAAGGGTGAGGGGCCAGCTGCCGCCGCTGTTGCCGGGCAAGAAAGTCTTCACGACGCCGCCCACCATCAGGCCGATGAGGATATACCCGACCACACCCATAAGTGGTACCTCCTTCGAGCTACTTGTTGAGACGGGCTGTGATTGATAGGTCACGCCGGTTCGGACGGACGGACGGACGGTTCGCTTCGAAAATGAACTTGATCATAAGTCACTAAGTCTGATTGAATCTGTGACGCCTGGTCGGTCGGCGACGTCATGGAGCTGACCGAGGGGGCTGTCGCGTTATGTCTGCTTGACCAGGCGCAAGTTAGGCGGGGTATCCGCGCCCAACGTGGCAGACGGGGTTGGCTGGCCGCGTTGATCTACCGCACATCTTTAATGAGCAATGGGGGCAGGTCAACTAAACCGACAGCAGTCCCGAACAGGCCTGTGCCTTGTCGGACCCGATGCGGGAAGGTCTGGTACTGCCCAAATTCACAAGTGCACCAAGGACCGCTACAACCGCCGCCGCCGGCACTCCTCGATCGGGCACGTCACACTGGTCGACTTCGAGATGCAATACTCGCCACAGGCCGCAGAGATCCCACTCTCCGCTATGCCCGTGGCCAGTCTCCGGGTTCAAGGCCAGGCACGTTAGTTAATCGGCTGATGGGTGGGC
>JACMOZ010000243.1 GCA_014377785.1 Aeromicrobium sp. | reverse complement strand
TCGCTCGAACGCAACGTGCTGCTGACGGTGCTTTCACGCATCGGCACCAACTCCAAGGTTGTACTCACCCACGACGTCGCCCAACGCGACAATCTGCGGGTGGGACGCCATGACGGAGTCGTCGCGGTCGTCGAAAAACTCAAGGGGCATCCACTGTTCGCCCACGTGACGTTGACCCGTTCGGAGCGTTCGCCGGTGGCGGCGCTGGTGACCGAACTCCTGGAGGACCTCACGCTCTGACCCATCTCCGATACGAGAGAGAGTTTTGTGGCAAAGTTGCGCTCGTGACAGTGCCGCCAGTGAGAGTGCGTGGGGCAGGAGTTTTGGCGATTGTCGCTCTCGTGGTGTTTGCGCTGCTTACAGCGTGTTCGCCAAGTGTCAAGGGCGAGAAAAATTCGGCCGGGACGACGATCCTGCACTGGTATGTCGGGCCCGACCGTGTCGACACCAAGGTGCTTGCGAAGGCCTGCTCTCAAGCGCCGGGCCGGGACTATGAGCTCAAGGTCGAGCCATTGCCGGCCGACGCCGACATTCGCAACAATCTGCTGGTGCGCCGGCTGAGCGCGAAGGACCCGTCGATCGACCTGATCGGTCTGGACGATTCGTTCACGGCCGAGTTCGCATCGGCGCAATTGCTGGCGCCGATTCCGGACGATCTCGCACCCGTTTACAGCAAAGACATCTTTCCCAAAGCCCTCGCGGCGGCAACCTTCGACGGCGCTCTTGTCGCCGCGCCGTGGTGGTTCGATCCGCAACTGCTCTGGTATCGCGGCACGGTCGGCGAACGTGCCGGCCTCGACATGACAAAAGCTGTCACGTGGGAAAAGCTCATCTCCGGTGCCAAACGTGTCGGTGTCGGCGTCGAAATCGACGATGCCAATAGCCGTGGCGTGCCCGACTGGGTATCCTCACTGGTCGGCTCGGGTGGCGGCCAGATCGTCGACGGTGCCGGCCGGTCGTCCACCGTCGGTCTTGACACTCTTGCCGGCGCGGAAGCCGCCGGAGTCGTGCAGTTCTACTACGAGTCGTCGATCGGCCGGGGTCCCTCGGCCGATGCGCTCACGAAGTTCGCCGGAGCGAGTGGAGGCTTCTTGCTCGCGCCGAGTTCGGTCGTGTCCGATCCTGCCCTTGCCGTCGTGGCCGCCGAACTGCAATGGGCGCCCTACCCGCTGATCGACGCCTCCTCGGCAAGCATCCCCCCGCTCGCCGGCGTTGCTCTTGCCGTGCCGCTCTATGCGCCGCACTCGGACCTGTCCTACAAGGCAATCAGTTGCCTCACCAGTCAGTCGTCAATGCAGGCGTTGATGTCGAGCGCCGGCCACAGTTCAAGCCGCGCGACGACATACGATCTGAGCGCGGTCGTCGGTTCCTATCCCATGGCCGCGCTGACCAAGCAGGCCCTCGCCGACGGGGCCGCCGTGCCACAGACTCCGTACTGGCAATTGGTGCGGGCCAGTCTGCTCGACACCTGGCTGCCACTGGCCTCGGTCCAGACCTCCACGACTCCGGTTGACTCGCAGAAGGCGGTCGTCGCAAAACTGGCGGGTGAATTGCCGTGACCAGCCGATTCGTGAGGACCCGTTTGTTGAGGACGGCGAGTCTTCTCGTACCGGCCCTGGCCGTCCTGCTCGCCGTGACGGCCTGGCCGTTGGGCCGCGCCGTCTATCTCTCGTTGTACAACTACCCGTTGACCAATCCCGATGCCCGCAAATTCGTCGGCTTCGACAACTACCGCAATGTGCTCGGCAACAGCGAGTGGTGGCAATCCGTGGCGTGGGCACTTTCCATCACGGTTCTCGTCGTCGCCGCGCAACTCATCTTCGGCTTCCTCTTCGCCAATGTGCTCCACCACGTCATCAGGTTGTTGCCCATTGCCCGAATCTTCATGCTCTTGCCGTTCGCCGCGATGTCGTTCCTCGTGGCCTTCTCGTGGCGCGAAGCCCTCGGGGGCGGTTATCTCAACGAGTGGTTCCACTTCGATTCCGTCGGCAACCGGGTCGATGTCCTCACGATTTGCCTGTCCGAGATTTGGCGGGGGACCGGCATCGTCGCCGTCATCTTGTTGGCCGGACTCCTGCGCATACGCCCCGGGCTCATGGAGGCCGCAGTGGCCGACGGCGCCAAGCCCGGGCAGCGGTTCACCCGTATCGTGCTGCCTGCCATTGCACCGGCAGTGGCCATCGCTGTCGCCTACCGAGCGCTCGACTCCTTGCGGATGTTCGACGCACCGTATGTCGTTGCCCGGCCCGGTTCACAGTTGTTGGCTCCGCAGAACCTGATTTTCAATACCTCCCTTACTGAATTCGAATTCGGCCTCGGCGCGACGATGTCAGTCGTTTTCTTCCTGATCGCCGCCCTTGTGGGCGTGGTCCTCGTGCGATCCTTGCGCGTGAGGAGGGCGGTATGACGCCATCGGTGCGATCACGGCTGTGGGGCTCGGGAGTCTCGTTCGGCTTCGGCTTCGTCGTGGCCAACTATGGGCTGTTCATGGTTCCGCGTCCGGACGAATGGATATGGCTCGCCGTTGCAGCCTCTTTCATGCTGACCGGTGCACTCGGAGTGCTGTTCGCCGATTCGGATTCGCGATTCTCGGTATGGGCGATTCTCGGCTTCCAGCTGCTTATAGCGTTCACGCTCATACCGTTCGTCTGGGTGCTGTCGCTCGCGCTCACGCCGGCCGGCGTGCGACCGCGCTTCCTCTGGCCTCGCAACGCCACGATGGACAACGCCTCGGCGGTTCTCGACTCGACCCTGTTCCGTCATGCGGCGCTCAACTCACTCATCGTCGCGGGGGCATCGACGCTGATCGCCGTCGTGCTGGCCGTCTTCGCCGCCTATGCGATTGTCCACTCGTCGTTCCGAGGCCGGCGACTGGTCTACGGCCTCATCCTCGGGACGCTTCTGACCCCGCTGGTCACCTTGGCCGGGCCGATGGTCGATCAGGTTCTCGCCTTCGGCCTTTATGACACCAAGCGGTCGTTGGCCGTGTGCTATCTGGCCCTGACGCTGCCGCTCGCCTTGTGGCTCCTCGTCTCGCTGTTCTCCCGGGTTCCCTGGAGTCTGCGCGATGCGGCGCGCGCCGACGGTGCCTCATGGTTTCAGCTTTTGCGCCGGTTTTACCTTCCCGTTGTGGGTCCGGGGCTGTTCGTCGTCACGCTTATAGTCTTTTTTGTGGCCTGCAACGACCTTGTCCTCGGCCTGGCCCTCGGCGTGACGGACACTTCGTTGCCGCTGCCCGTAACACTTGCCTCGATCGGTGAAGAATTCGGCAACGTCACGGCGGCAACGGCCGCGGCCGGGCTGCTCTGGTTCCTGCCGGTATTGCTCTTTGTCCTCGTGTTCCAACGCAGGATTGTCTGGCTTCTGGGAAGGCCCAACCGATGACCACGATTGAACTCCGCAATATCAGCAAGGCCGGGGGCAAAGGCGAAAGGCCGCTGCTCGAGGCGGTTAACCTGACAGTGCCCTCAGGATCTTCGTTGGCAATCGTCGGCACCGAGAGCGCGGGCAAGACTTTGCTGCTCCGGATCCTCGTAGGGCTGGAGGCCGCGACCGACGGCGATGTCCTAATCGATGATGCGCTGGTCAACGCGGTTGACCCGCGCGGCCGCGACATAGCGATGGTGTTTCAGGATTTCGAGATCTATCCACACCTCGATGTCTTCGACAACATCGCGTTTTCCTCCAGATTGCGCAAGGGATTCGACAAGACCGCCCTCAGCGAGAGGGTCCACCACGTTGCGGACTTCCTCGGACTCGGTTCGCAACTCGGCCTGTTGCCCAGGGATCTGTCGGAGTCCGAACGCCAACGTGTCGCCGTCGGCCGTGTGCTGGTTCGCGATGCTCTCGCTTATCTCTTTGACGATGCGTTGTCGACCCTCGATGACCGCACCCGGAGCCACGTGTGCTCGATGGTTTCGCAGTGGCAGCGCGAACTCGGGCGCACCTCCATCTACGTCACCGGTGACATCGCCGAGGCGTTGTCCCTCGCCGATCAGGTTGCCCTCATGCACCAGGGCTTTGTCCACCAAATCGGCGCGCCCCGCGACCTTTATGAGCACCCCAGCGATTTGTTCGTTGCGGGATTTGTGGGCGCTCCGGCGATGAACCTCGTACCGGCCAAAGTCAGCGGCGCTTCGTTGCGGTTGCCTTTCATCACGTTGCCACTCGGCGAGGAAATGCGGTCAAGGATCGAAGGCCGCGAACTCCTGATTGTCGGGATACGGCCCGAGGACTGCGAGGACGCATCTCCACTGACGCCCGAGCAACTCCGCGGCAAAATCCAGTTCTCGGCCAAGATCGACGAAGTCGAATGGCGTGGTCGTTCTCAGTACGCCTTCCTCGGCTTCGAAATCGATGAAGAAACCGAAATCCTGCTCGAAGAAATCGAGGCTCATCTCGAGTTCGATCTTTTCCAGACGTATTTGTTGGCCGAGGTCTCGGCCACCAGCGAGTTGCGGTCGCAGATGTTCCTGAAGGTCGCGGTGGACTCACAGAAGATCCATATTTTTGATCCGGTCAGCGGCGAAAACCTCACGTTGACGAACCCGACCTGACAGTGCGACCCGTTCCCCGTACGGCGTCCACTCCCGCGATCCTCGCGGTGGTGTTCGGGACGCTCTATGCGGCGTTGTCGCTCGTGCGATTCCGCCGTTTCGAGCCTTCGTCATGGGACAACGCGATCTTCGAACAGGGCATCAGGGGCTATGCCCGTTTCGTGGCGCCGGTCGTCGACCTGAAAGGGCCCGGCTTCAACCAGCTTGGTGACCACTTCTCGCCGATCATCGCGCTTATCGGTCCGTTCTATCGAGTCTTTCCCTCCGCGCAGACCGTGTTGATCGCACAAGTGGTCCTTCTGGCGATCTCGGTCGGCGTCATTGCCCGGATCGCCATCAACACGCTCGGCACGTCGCGGGGGACAGCCCTCGCGATCGCTTATGGGCTTTCCTTCGGCATCCAGTCGGCGATCCAGGCCGATTTCCATGAGGTGGCCTTCGCAGCACCGCTGTTGGCGCTGGCCGGTGCGGCCTACGTCGGCCGCGACTGGCGACGGGTCATGTGGTGGACGCTGCCGCTGATGATAGTCAAGGAAGACATGGGGCTGACGGTTCTCGCGATCGGTGTCGTCCTGTGGCTGGCCGGTCAAAGACGACGCGGCGTGGTTCTGGCCGCGGTCGGCATTGTCGGAATGGCGCTGGTGATTTTCGTGGTCATCCCGTATTTCAATCCAGGCAACAGCTGGGATTACGCCAACACCATCGGCGGCTACCGTGGCTTCTTCGCTGTCGCCTTCGACCAGCCGGGACGCAAACTGCTTACTGTCCTCGTCACGTTCGGTGTGACCGGTCTGCTCGCGCTGGCGTCACCGTGGGCCTTGCTGGCGCTGCCGATCCTCGCTGGCCGTTTCGTGGCCGACAACGAGTTTTATTGGGGCACCGAATGGCATTACTCGGTCGTACTCATGCCAATCGTCTTCATCGCGCTGATTGATGTGATGAACCGGAAACATCGGTTCGCATGGCTTCGCGCCTACGCCCCTCAAGGTGCGGCGGTGGCGCTGGCGTTTGCCGCTGCGATGCAGTTGCATTCGCCGTTGTCGGCGTTGGTGCGCCCGGCGACGTATGAGGAAAATCCCCGAGCGGCCAGTGCGCGAGAGGTGATCGCCCTGGTGCCGAAGGGCGCTTCGCTGGAGACCGACATCGGGCTGATGACTCATCTGGCGACCGGGCGAACGGTTTACTGGCTCGGCACGATCGGCAAGGCCCAACCCGACTACGTGCTGTTCGACAACGCGGGCAGCTTCGGCTCACCCGAGGACGCGGTGGCATATGCCGAAAAAACGCACGGCGGAAATTGGACACTCGAATACGACAAAGACGGCTACCAACTCGCCCGCCAACGCTGACGAGTCACTCACTCACGCTGACGAGTCACCTACGGGTGGGTCATGGACATGACGTCGAGGGCGGTGTCCAGATCGGCTTCGCTGATGTCTCCACGTTCGACATAACCGAGTTCGATGACGACCTCACGGATGGTCTTGCGCTCCTTGACGGCCTGCTTAGCGATCTTGGAGGCGGCTTCGTAGCCGATGAAACGGTTGAGCGGCGTGACGACTGAGGGCGACGATTCGGCGAACTCGAGGCAACGCCCCACGTCGGCGGTGATGCCGTCGATGCAACGGTCGGCCAGCACCCGCGAGGAATTGCCCAGCAGCCGCATCGATTCGAGCAGGTTGCGGCCGATGACCGGCAGCATCACATTGAGTTCGAACGAGCCGGAGGCACCCGCGGTGGCGATCGTCGCGTCGTTGCCGATGACCTGCGCGCACACCATCAAGGTGGCTTCGGGGAGGACAGGGTTGACCTTGCCGGGCATGATGCTCGATCCGGGCTGGAGGTCGGGTAGATGGATCTCGGCGAGGCCCGTACGGGGACCCGAACCCATCCAACGGAGGTCGTTGCAGATCTTGGTCAGGCTGACGGCGATCGTACGAAGTTGGCCGGACATCTCGACGAGTCCGTCGCGGGCGCCCTGCGCTTCGAAATGGTTGGGCGCCTCCGTGACAGGCAGACCCGTGCTTTCGGCCAGAATGGCGATAACCCGCTGCGGGAAGCCGATCGGGGTGTTGATGCCGGTGCCGACAGCGGTGCCGCCGAGCGGGACTTCGGCTGTTCGGGGGAGCGAGGCATTGATGCGCTCAACGCCACGACGGATCTGTGCGGCGTAGCCGCCAAATTCCTGGCCGAGAGTGACCGGAGTTGCATCCATGAGGTGAGTGCGACCCGATTTCACGACCAGCGCGAATTCCTTCGCCTTCGATTCAAGTGAAGCGGCGAGGTGGTCGAGCGCCGGGATAAGTTCGTTGAGGGCCGAGTCGGTCGCGGCAACGTGGATCGACGTCGGGAAGACATCGTTGCTCGACTGACTGGCATTGACGTGGTCGTTGGGATGCACGTTGCTGCCAAGGATGGCGGTTGCAAGTGTCGCAAGGACCTCGTTGGTGTTCATGTTGCTCGAGGTGCCCGAACCGGTTTGGAACACGTCGATCGGGAACTCGGCGTCGTGTTTGCCCGCTTCGACTTCGGCGGCAGCGGCGACGATCGCGTCGGCCATGTCCTGCCCGATGATGCCGAGTTCGACATTGG
The DNA here is from genome assembly GCA_014377785.1 of Aeromicrobium sp. Taxonomy (GTDB): domain Bacteria; phylum Actinomycetota; class Actinomycetes; order Propionibacteriales; family Nocardioidaceae; genus JACMOZ01. Next base: position 2,140 of record JACMOZ010000243.1, on the reverse strand, counting down.
CTTTGGCGCAAGCTGCCTTGATCTGGGCCAACGCCTTGATTTGTTCGGGCTCGATCGGTGTGCCCGAGATGGGGAAGTTTTCGACCGCGCGTTGAGTCTGTGCCCCCCAGAGTGCTTTTGCGGGCACCTTGATCTCGCCCATGGTGTCGTGCTCGATGCGGTATTCAATATCAGCCATGAGACTGAGACTATCGGGGTGCTTTCGGCCCTTGTCCGCGGAGTATCCAGTAGTTCTCTGTCCGCCCTTGCAGGTTCACCGGCAACGATTCGGCAGTCACAACGGCAAAGTGTTCGGCGAGCACGGCACGAACCGGTGCCGAGTCTGCCTGGGACCAGAGGCTGAGATGGCCGGCGGCCCTGAGCCGGGATGCGCACAACTGGATGAACTCTGAATGATAAACCCGGGCATTATCGGCATACACGAGAGAATCGGGTCCGTTGTCGACATCGAGCAGGATGGCGTCGAGGCACGCCGCGGGGATCGTCGGCACGATCTCCTGCACATCGCCGATGCGCAGATCGAAGCGCGGATCAATGAAAAGGTCGGCGCCGGCGATGATGCCGTCCCGCATCCAGTCGGCGATTTCGGGATGGATCTCGGCCACGATGACCTGTTCGACCGAGGGATCGGCAAGAAGTTCGCGGGCAGTGAATCCAAGGCCCAATCCACCGACGAGGACGTCGTACGCGCCCGCGTCGAGGACAGAACGGGCGAGAACGCGCTCTGAGGAGGTCTCGACGTCATCCATGACGAAGAGCCCGTTGACCCGAAGTTCGACCGAACCGTCGTCGCGGTGCCGGATCGAGGCGCCCGTCATTGCTATTTCCTGGCGGCCGCGCGTTCGGCCGTGCGGGTGATGGCGTCGACGAACGTGCCGTAGAGTTGGACCGGAATGTCGTGGCCCATACCGACGATCTCGAGATACTCCGCACCGCGGATGGCCTCAGCGGTCGCACGCCCGCCCGAGGGATTGACGAGTCGATCGCGGAGCCCGTGGACAACCGTCGTGGGGATGTCGAGATTGGCGAGGTCGCGAGTGCGGTCGGGCTGGGTAAGGACCGCCATCATGTGCCGGCCGACACCGCTGGCGCTCCAGCCACGGTCAAACGTTTCGGCGGCCCGGGCGCGCGCGATCTTCTCGTCGGTGTGGAAATCGGGCGACCCGATGACTCGACTCGAGCGAAGCGAGCGCCCGATGTAGGACTCACGGTTGTTGCCCGCTGAACCGAGCATGGTGGGGAAGAGCTTGGGGTGGGTCCAGCCGACTCCGCGCTTGCCGGTCGACGACATGATCGAGGTGAGTGACAGGACCCGCTCCGGGTGGGCAATGGCCATCGTCTGGGTGATCATGCCGCCCATGGACACGCCGGCGAGGTGAGTGCGTTCAATGCCGAGGTGGTCGAGCAGATCGAATGCATCTTCCGCGAGGTCGCTCAGCCCGTAAGGGGCCTTGGCGCGGCCGACGAAGGCTTTGATTATGTCTTTTTTGGTGACCCGGTGCTGACGCAACTTGGTGGAGCGGCCGGTATCGCGGTTGTCGAAACGGATGACGAAATAGCCCTGGTCGGCGAGCTGGGTGCAGAAGTCGCTGGTCCACCAGCCCATCGGTCCGCCAAGACCCATGACGAGCAAAATTGGCGGTTTGGAGACTTCGCCGAAGGTTTCGTAACAGATGTCTATGCCGTTGGGCAGCGACGCCATGGTTTCAGCCACAAAAAATCCTTAGTGGTCGTAGTCGATCGTCGAGTAGGCGCGGAGCTTCGAGAGCTGGTGCTCGCTGGTGATCTTGCGGATCGTGCCGCTGCGTGAGCGCATGACGATCGACTCCGTAAAGGCCTTGCCGGCGCCGTAGCGGACGCCTTGCATCAACTCGCCGTCGGTGATGCCGGTCGCGACGAAGAAGCAGTCGTCGGAGTTGACCAGATCATTCGTGAAGAGAACCTGGTCGAGGTCGTGGCCGGCGTCGATGGCACGCTGCCGCTCGTCATCCGAGGTCGGCCAGAGCCGGCCCTGGATCGTGCCGCCGATGCATTTCATCGCACAAGCGGTGATGATTCCCTCGGGGGTGCCGCCGATGCCGACGAGCAGGTCGACGCCGGTGTCCGGTCGGGCGGCGGTGATGCCACCGGCGACATCACC
>JACMOZ010000242.1 GCA_014377785.1 Aeromicrobium sp. | reverse complement strand
TGCCGCCAGCGCAGCTTTGTTTACGCGTGGCCGGCGCTCGTGCTGGCAGTGCTGCTTGTAAGCGCCCTGGCCGAGAGCTCGATGCTCGTGGAGTTTGGCTGGCTCACTTTCGTCGTGTGCTCGGTCAAAGCTTCGCGGGAGCTGAGCTGGCGCAGGGCGTTTGCGGCTACGCGGCCGCTCTACGGCTAAGTCAGCGGTGGGCGCCCTGGCGCACGAGCAGTAGCTCCTGCTCGGCACGGTCGGAAGCCACCATCATGCTGATCAACTCGTCGAAGCCCACCGTCGGTTTCCATCCGAGCACCGCACGCGCCTTCGTCGCATCGCCGATCAGGTGGGTCACCTCGGCCGGACGTAGGTAGCGATCGTCGACTCCGACCCATGACGTCCAGTCATCTATCCCGATCTCACGGAATGCGACATCGAGCAGTTCGCGGATGGAGTGCGCGACTCCCGTGGCGACCACGAAGTCCTGAGGATCATCCTGCTGCAACATCAGCCACATCGCCTCGACGAAGTCACCGGCGAATCCCCAGTCCCGACGTGCGTCGAGGTTGCCGAGGACGAGCTTCTTCTGCACGCCGAGCGAGATTCGGGCAACGGCCTGCGTCACCTTGCGAGTAACGAACTCCGGTCCTCGGCGCGGTGACTCGTGGTTGAAGAGGATGCCGCTTGACGCGTGGAGCCCGTAGGACTCCCGGTAATTGATGGTTAAGTGATGACCGAACACCTTAGCGACGCCGTACGGTGAGCGCGGCCAGAGCAGGGTCGACTCGGTTTGCGGAACCTCACGCACCTCCCCGAACATTTCGGAACTCGAGGCCTGGTAAAACCTCACGCGGGAGAGGTCGTTACCGGCCCACATCCGAATCGCCTCCAACAGGTTGAGCACGCCCTTCGCCGTGACATCCGTCGTAAGCACAGGGTTCTCCCACGAGTACGGCACGAAGGAGAGGGCTCCGAGGTTGTAAACCTCGTCGGGTTCCGACACCTCGAGCGCCCGAACCAGGCTGGAGATATCAGTGAGGTCGCTCTTGAGGAGGGTGATCCCCGGAACGGTGTCCCTGACTAGGTCGTACTTAGGGTTGTCCTGCCCGCGGATAAGGCCGAAAACCTGATACCCCTTCGACTGAAGTAGCTCAGCGAGGTACAGCCCATCTTGGCCGGTTATACCTGTAATTAGCGCCCGCTTCATTACCTGCCCTGCTTGGTGGTGTGTGTGTGTGCACGCAACAATTCGCCTGCGACGTCAGCCTAGCTGGGAGAAACCGTTCCATCCGGAGCCGATCTGCGAGGGCTGAAGCCACCCTCCGGTGCCGTTCCCGGGGTAGAGAAAGAGCCGTCCAAGATAATCGCGAGCGATGATGTCCGGATGCCCGTCGCCGTTGAAATCGCCCGCACCGAAGATCGTCGTGAATGCGTTCCATCCGCTCCCCACCTGGCTCCGGGGAAGCCAACCACCCTTGCCATCGCCCGGGTAGAGCCACAGTAATCCTGCCGCGTCACGCGCGAGAACGTCCGGCGTGCCGTCTCCGTTGAAGTCCCCCGCGCCCACAATGGCGGTGAAGGTCGACCACCCACTCCCGATCTGGGAGGCGGGGAGCCAGCCACCCTTCCCATCGGACGGGTAAAGCACGAGCAGTCCGGCCGGATCGCGAGCCAAGACATCAGGGAATCCATCGCCGTTGAAATCACCGGCACCGAACATCGCGGTGTAACCGGCCCAGCCGCTGCCGACCTTCGCACGTGTCAACCAGCCGCCCTTTCCATCGGCCGGGTACATCCAAAGGTCACCGGATGCATCCACCGCGAGGGTATCCCGGTGTCCGTCGGACGCCATGTCCCCAACCCCGGCGATGAAAGTGAACTCTCCCCAGTTTCCGCCGAGCTTCTTCGTGGTAAGCCAGCCGCCAGTACCGTTGCCCGAATAGACGAACAGGGAGCCAGCCGAATCACGGGCGAGCACATCGCGATGACCGTCGCCATCGAAGTCGCCCGTGCCGGGAGCCTTGTCGGCGACCGGCGGCGCCGGGTTCGTCACTGACGTCCGAGAGTCGCTCGGGCCGAGTCTAGCGGTGATCGAGTTCCACCCGGTCCCGACGAGAACACGGGCACTGAGTGCGCCAGAGGCCGTCCCGGGGTACATCCACAGGGACCCGTTGGCGTCGCTGGCAAAGAGGTCCGGATGCCCGTCCCCATTGAAGTCGCCCGCGCCCGAGATATCAACATACGCGCCCCACCCGGAGGCCAATTTTGTCGTCCCCAACCACCCGCCGGCACCATTACCGGGATACAGCCAGACATTTCCTGAATCGTCCGTCCCAACTAAGTCCTGGTGGCCATCCCCATTGAAGTCGCCCACGCCGATGATCGAGGTGAAGACCTGCCACCCTGTCCCGATTACCGAGGGGGCAAGCCACCCGCCGATACCATTCCCCGGATACAGCCACAGGGCGCCGGAAAGGTCCCGTGCGATGACGTCGACCCGGCCGTCTCCATCGAAATCGCCTGCACTCAAGATCTCGGAAAATGCGTTCCACCCGGTTCCGACCTGCTTGCGGGGAAGCCAGCCGCCTAACCCGTCTCGTCCGTACAACCACAAATTCCCCGAGTTGTCCCGTGCGAGCATGTCTTGGTGGCCACCGCCATCGAAATCTCCGGCGTCGACCAGTGCGGTCATGCCCGACCACCCCGCGCCGACCTGGCCTGGCGTACCCCATCCGCTCTTCCCCGTCTGCGGGTAGATCATCAGCGCGCCAGCATCCGTTCGCGCGATCATGTACAGATTCGGCTCTCCAATCGCAGCGTTAGTCGACACGGTCGGCGGCGCACCGGTCGTCGACCCGAACCAGTTGTTGTAGTAGACCCAAAAATTGCGGTTGCCATACGACGAACATCCATCACCCAGACCGGTGATGCTGACGAGAGCGGCCGCATTCGGCTGGTACGGCGTGTAGTTGTATAGTGCCGCCGTAGCGTAGTTCTGTATGTTGACGTTGCCAGCGCCGCAGTCCGCGTTCGGGTTCCATTGCACTGCACGTACTCCGGGCTGTAGGCCAAAGCGGCTCGCTTTATAGGTCTTCAGCTGCAGCGCGCCGATGTAGATCTGATTCCCGAAGCCAAGCGAATAACTGGCGCACGGCGCCGTGTCGGGACAAGCCATTCCCATAGCCCGGTCAAGGGCAGCTTGCGAGGGCGCGGTCTTGGTGACGAGGCCCTGTTCCTTCTGGAGGGTGACCAGAATAACTTTTGCACTGATTCCGCATGCCACCTGGGCGCGATAGATGATCGTCGCTGCAGCTAGATACCCACCCTGGAATGCCTCGCACCGCACATTCCCGGTCGAGTCCGACACGGTTCGCGGGCGACTGTCAACGTCGGCCTGCAGCACATTGAGGCAGGCTCCATTCGCGCATGCGCCGATCTTGGAATTAAGGAAGGCCTGAATCGCCGACTCGCTCATCGCGTTCGCGTCGTAGAACAGGTCATCGGAGATGACGTTGCCTGCATTGAACTCGCTACCGGTCAGCGCGGACGCGGTGCTCGGCGCCTGCGCCCCGGATATCATTACAGCCAGCATCGCAATAGCCGCAGCCACCGCAAGCAGTCGATTCTTTTTTGCATGCAGAATGGTCATCGAACTGCTCCCCCAATCGATGGCTAATCCCCGAGCCATATCGTTCATAGCATAAGGGTGCGAGACGCATTATGCCGAGAATTTGACGTCACCAAAGCTCCAATCAACGGAACCGCATTGAACTGAGCCCTGAGCACCGCTAGTATCACATCGGTCAGCTGGGCTCCTTCGAACGCTTTCTGCCTGCCCTCATGTCGACACAAGGAAACCCCCAAGTCCCCACAGCCGATCGGTCTCGATGTCTTTTGCTTCACCGGTCTTTCTCTGGTTCTTCATGCCGGTGGTGCTGACGATGTACCTGATTCTGCCGCGACACTGGCGAAACGGCCTGCTTTCGGCTGCGAGCCTACTCTTCTACGTCTGGGGCGCCGGGGAGTTCATCTTCCTGCTTCTCGCCTGCATGGCCGTGAATTTTACGGCGGGAATCCTCATTGATTCCCGTTGGGCCAAGGGTCGACCAGGCAAACGCCGTGCGGTGCTTATTTCTGCGGTTGTCTTCGATCTTGCGATTCTTGCGACCTGGAAGTACGCGGGCTTCTTCACGACGCAAACGCACAATCTGGCAAAGGCTCTTGGGCTCGGCGACACGACCATCATCGCGCTCGCGTTGCCCATCGGTATCTCGTTCTTCACCTTTCATCACATGTCGTACGTGATCGATGTTTACCGCGAGTCCCGCTCGGCGCAGAAGAGCCCGATCCAGTTCATCACCTACATCGCGATGTTCCCGCAGCTAATTGCCGGCCCGATCGTGCGCTACAACGAGATATCCGAGCAGCTTGCTGATACGAACCGGGACCGGTGGGCAGACATTTCGCGCGGCCTACCCCGCTTCGCGCTCGGCCTCTCAAAAAAGGTCATCATCGCCGATACCGTCGCGCCGATTGCGGATGCGGCATTCGCGACGGCGAACGGCGATCTCACTACGTCGGTTGCGTGGCTCGGAGCCATCGCGTACACGGTGCAGATCTACTTCGACTTCTCGGCATACTCCGATATGGCCATCGGGCTGGGCCAGATGTTCGGATTCCGGCTGCCGGAGAACTTCAACCGTCCCTATTCCGCGAACAGTATCACCGACTTCTGGCGCCGCTGGCATATGTCCCTGTCGCGGTGGTTCAGGGACTATGTCTATATTTCTCTCGGAGGAAACCGCAAGGGAAAACTCAACACCTACCGCAACCTGATCATCATCTTCTTCCTCACCGGTTTCTGGCACGGAGCGGCCTGGACGTTCGTCGTGTGGGGCATGTATCACGGCATTCTGATGGTGATCGAGCGGCTCACCGGCCTGGGAACCCGGGATTCTGCGTCGGTCGGCGAGAGTATTTTGCGTCGCGCCGTTACAGTACTGCTCGTCGTCGTTGGCTGGGTGTTCTTCCGCGCGCACGGCCTGCAGCAGGCCGGAGCCTTTCTGCACGCCATGTTCTGGCCCACTGGTGGTCCGGTTCCTGACACCATCACCGCTGCCCTGAGCACGCAGGGTATGGTTGCGCTCGCGTTCGGTGTTCTCGTCGTTTTCATGCCACCGAACCTCGTGATGGGCCGCGCGATCGAGAACTTCACATCGGTGAGCGGCAAGGCCTTCCGTATCGCGGTCATCGCCATCCTCGCTCCGTATGCCGCAATATCCGTCGCGTCCGGAACATTCAGCCCCTTCCTCTACTTTCAGTTCTGAAATGAAAATGACAAAACCCCCCCGCGCCCTCCGAAAGCCAAACCGGTTACGGCGAAGCCGCGTCGTCGTCTTTCCTCTCATCGGCGCACTTCTCCTTTTCGGAGGTCCGGCGATCGGTTTCGCGCTCGGCGACCGGGCGACACCCATCGACAACCGGCCGCTGGCGGCGTTCCCCAGCATCAGCGAAGGGTGGAAGTTTCTTCCCAAGTTTCAGGCCTGGGCGAATGACTATCTTCCGTTGCGCGCACAGGCCGTTCGGGCCAACGCTGAGATCTCTCAGGCGCTTTTTGGCGAGGCACCGCGGTTCGCAACCGGCGGTGCTTCCGTCGGGGTCGCCGGAGTCGGCACGAATACCCCGACCACCGGTTCGACCGCAAAGCCATCGAACGGAGTCAAGTATCCGCCGGTGCTTACCGGCAAAGACGGTTGGCTCTTCTACGGATCCGATGTCGAGGCGCCATGCAAACCGCAGGAGAGCATGGCCACGATCATGAAGGGCTTCCAAACGCTGTCTGACGCGGCCACGAAATCCGGACGAAAGATCGTAATAGTCATCGCTCCGGACAAGTCGAGCGCTCATCCCGAGCTCATGCCAGACAGTTACGCGGGAAAAGCCTGCATGGCGAAGCAGAAGATTGCGTTCTGGAAAGCGGCCTCGACATTGACTGGCCTCACCCTCCTTGACCCCAAGCCGGCACTCGCTTCGTTCGAGAAGCAAAGCGGCAGGCCAGCGTGGCGAAAGCTGGACACCCATTGGGCGCCCGAGGGAGCCGCCATCTTCGCCACGGAACTCGCCAAGGCACTTCAGCCCAGCCTGCTCGACTCGACCACCGTGTCGCCCGGGCCGGTGGAACAGAGCCCCGGTGACCTTGCCGCGATCCTCGGTAACCCGCGCTCGGAGCCGGTCGTGACAGCAAATATCGATAGGCCGGGCGTGCAGTTGCGATCGAACGGAAAGTCGATCACACCGGCCGAGACGCCCGATCTCGGCTACTCGCCGATCACCGTCACAGCGAAATCGACGAGCGCGCAGCTCTACGAACCGAGGACCATGCTGCTCGGGGACTCGTTCTTCGAGGCATCGCGCGCGGAACTTGCGCCCTTCTTCCGCTCGTTGAGCTACGTCCACAATATGTCCGGGGACGTGCCGGGAGAAAACGCCACCCTTGCCGCACAGGTGGCCACAAGCGACACAGTCGTGTACGAACTGGTTGAGCGCGCCGCAGTGGGCGGATACGTCTCGTATCAGCATCCGGCGAACTTCAACGCCCTCGCCACTGCCATGCTCGAGCACCCGCGCAACTGACTTCACGCGCAATACGGGTGGGATAGGGTCGGCTGCTATGGGTCTCTCGGTGTCAGTCGCGATGTGCACCCATAACGGTGAAGCCTTCGTCGAGCGACAACTGGAGAGCATTTTCCGTTCGAATCGCGTTCCGGAACAGATCGTGGTTTCCGACGATGCGTCGACCGATTCGACCAGAACGATCGTCGACCGGGTCACCGGTCGGCATCCGTCGGTCGACGTGATCCTGCTCGATAACCAAACACCCCTCGGTGTGACCGCGAACTTCGCGCAGGCGATTAGTGCCTGCACAGGGGACGTGATCGCGTTGAGCGACCAGGACGACGAGTGGCACCCGGATCGGCTCGCCCGTATCATTCCACTTTTCGACGCATCGCCGTCGCTCTCCCTCATCTTCTCCAACGCCCGGTTGGTTGACGCGGCCGGGGTTCCAATCGGCTACTCGCTCTTCGATGCGCTCGAGGTCACGCCCCGCGACCTTGAGGAGTTGCGTGACGACCGTGCATTCAGTCGGCTGTTGAGGCGCAATCTCGTCACCGGCGCAACCACCGCCTTTCGTCGTTCCCTTCTCAGTGCCGCGTTGCCGATTCCCTACCCCTGGCTACACGACGAGTGGCTGGCCGTGATTGCGGCGACCCTCGGGGCGGTCGGCGTGGTCGAGGAGGATCTCGTCGACTATCGCCAACATGGCTCCAACGAGATCGGAGCTCGTCGTCCAACTCTGCGTCATAAGCTGGGCAGGCTCGTCGGGCCTCGCGCAGATAGGAACCGGTTGCTCGCGCTGCGATTCGCCGTTCTTGCTGAGCGACTCGATTCGCTGCCAACTACGTCGCCAGCGGACCTTCAGCGCACCAGCGTGAAGTCCGCATTTGAGTCGGCGCGGGCGGCCTTGCCCTCCGCGAGGCTCAGCCGCATTCCACAAATCGTTGGATTCGCCCGCAAGAGCTGGTATCGCGACTACAGCAGCCAGGGAAGTCTCGACATGGCGCGCGACTTGCTCCAGGCTCCCTGAACTCGCTGGCACGCCAGCCCGAGGTCAGTGGCGATCGCGGACAAACCACGCGTCGAGAACCGGCGCAAGAGTCGCTAGCGCCAGGGCGGCCGACAGCCCGGTCTGACTGAAATCACCCGACTCGTAGGCCCGCGCGAGCACCGCGACGGAATCGGCATCGATTCCCTGCCTGGACATCCCGACCGAGTTCACTCCGCGAGTGGTCGCCGGGTTGCCGTAGGACTTTGCGAAGGGTGGCACGTCCTTGGTTATGACGGATCCCATGCCC
>JACMOZ010000241.1 GCA_014377785.1 Aeromicrobium sp. | reverse complement strand
TCCCCTGCGTTCTGACGACTACCGCAGTGCGTTCACCGCGGCCACCACGTCGACGAGGCCATAGCCCTTGTCGAACGAGGTTGTGCCCAACGGGCCCGCCTCATACGGTGCACCGAAGGAGAACTTGTAGGCCGTCGACTTGATCGCATTCTCGATCTGCGCCGGCGTCGCGTTCGGGCTGGCCTGCGCCAACTGAGCAACGATTCCCGCGATGTGCGGCGTCGCCATCGACGTGCCGCTGATCGTGTTGAACGTACCGATGTCGGTCGCAGCCGGACCGTTCCTGGGATCGGCACCGGTGGAGCAGATCACGAGGTAGGGACGGCACGACGAGGTGATCGTGTCGCCGGGAGCGGAGATGTCAGGAAAGGTCGACTGGTCGGTGGCAAGTCCGCGTGAGGAGAAGTCGGAAATCTCACCGTCACGTGTGCCTGTCTCCATGTCGTTGTAGGACGCGACCGAGATCACTCCGCCGGTCGGATCCATCCCCGGAGGGTTCGACAGGTTTGCTGTGCCATCTCCCCCGTCGTTGCCGTTGGCCCATACCGTCAGCACGCCTTCGGCTGCGAGCTGACGCTGAAGTTTGACCGTAGCGGAGTTCGGATCGAACGATCCACCACCGGCCGGGCCGTAGGAGTTGTTGGTGACGCGAATCGGCGGGCAAACGGCTGCCGGGACGCTCACACCACAGGGAGCGGCATGGTTTTCGAGCACCCAATTGAGCGCCGTGTCGGCACCAAGAATCACGATGCCGGCACCCGTAGAGATGGACACCAATTTCGCGCCGGGGGCTGCGCCGTGGAGCTTCTCCCCTGTCGTCAGTGTTGTCGGACGACCGGCGACGATGCCAGCCACGTGCGTGCCGTGGCCGCCTGCAGAACCGGTGTCTGTATCGACATTATTGGGGACCGTGACGACCTCACATACCGTCTCGATGACCGGGTCGCACAACACCTTCTGGTTGCTGACGACTGCCTGTGTGCCGTCCGCGTCCTTGAGGTAGGGGTGGGTGGGATCGACGCCGGAGTCGATAATGCCAACGCTGACGCCCTGACCGTTGAGCGCAGCGCCGTCTGCGCCCAAGAGAGTGGCAGCGGCTTCGGCTCCACGGGTGGCCTTATTGGAGGTCATACCGGCGAATGCGAGCGGCGCATTGCCTTCGAGATAGGTCACACCCGTTTGCGCGCGAGCCGTGTCGATCTGCCCCTTCGTGCCGGTGGCAACGACAACGCCGATCTTGTCGAAACTCGAGACTTTGGTGAGACCCGATGCCCGTACGGCGTCATTGGCCGCAGCGAGGCTGGAGCCGTGAACAAGGACCGTGGTGGGAACGACGTTGCCGATAGTTTTCAGTTGATTGGCCAGGTACGGCTGGATCGCCGCCGGCTCGTCAACCGCGTTGGCGGAGCTGGTCGGTATGGATAGTGCGGCTCCAGCGAGCACGGCGGCCGCGCTGAGTCCCAATGTTTTGCGCACGAATGGGCGCATCTGTTTCCCCCTGATTAGAGCCCGAGGAGTGCATGAACGGCCAAGACACGAATTCTCGGCCATCCAGCACCTACGAACTAGTTGTGATGACCCTAACGAGCTAGTGAGACTTCGGTCACGCCGGTTTGGCATAGTGGCCAGTGGCATTTTGGCCGAGATCCCCGACCTTCGCTACCGATACCCTGCCGAGGTGAGCCAAACCCTGGGATTTCGCATACGTCGTGCCGTCGAGGGTCTAACCCCCGGCTACTTCGCCCTCGTCATGGCCACGGGCATCATTTCCGTCGGGATGAAGTTCGAAGGATTCGGATTGATCTCGTTTCTGCTCCTCGCGATCTGCGCAGCATCTTTCGTCGTCCTCGTGTGCCTCAACCTTTGGCGGTTCGCCTCCTACCACTCATCGGTCAAAGGCGACTTCATGGATCCACGTCGCGCATTCGGATTTTTCACCTTCGTGGCTGGCACCAATGTGCTCGGGGTGCGGCTCGGCATGGAAGGACACTTCGACGCCACCGCGACGCTGCTGATTGTCTCCGGTGTCACCTGGCTGATCCTGGGTTACGTCGTACCGTGGACCGCCGTACTCGGCCCGCAAAAGCGGCCGGTCGTCGCCACCGCAAACGGCACCTGGTTCATCTGGGTCGTGGCCAGCCAGTCCGTCGCCATCGCAGCCGCCACGATCGAGCCGGTCTTCGACGGTGCGCGCGAACAACTCGCCCTGATTGCGGTGGCCTCCTGGTCGGTGGGAGTGCTCTTGTATGCCGCGGCGGCGGTATTCGTTTCGCTGCGGCTCATGCTCTATGACTTCGGTCCGGAGGATCTGACCCCGCCATACTGGGTGTCGATGGGCGCACTCTCGATCACCGTGCTCGCCGGCGCCCGCATCGTCGAGATGGCCGATGCTCCCATGGTCCACGTGACCCGCGATCTGATCGCGGGCCTGGCCGTCGTGTTCTGGGCATTTGCGACCTGGCTGATTCCGCCACTCATCGCCGCCGGAATCTGGCGACACGTGGGCAAGAGGTTGCCCCTGCGATATGACGCGACGCTGTGGAGCATCATCTTTCCGCTGGGAATGTATGCCGGTGCCGGAATTTACCTCGGGGATGCCGATCGGCTGCCAATCGTGAGTTGGATTGGCCGCGTCGGGCTGTGGGTTGCGTTCGCAGCCTGGGCACTGGTGTTCGTCGCGATGGCGGTCCATCTTGTTCGCACCGTGTTGCTGCCTCGCGATCGGCTCCAACGCCTTAACCCGGTGATGAACCTGTCGGTCGACTCCAAAGTGGAAGCAACGCTTAGCTCCAGAACCAGGACGGACAAAATGACTTCGGAATTCACACTCGATACAGCCCGGGCTATCGCTCGTCGGGCCCATTCGGGCCAAGTCGACAAACTTGGAGTCGAATACATGGCGCACGTCGAGGCAGTGGCCGCCGGGTTGGTCGATTTTGACTTGGCCATCCAGATCGCCGGAATGCTCCATGACGTCGTCGAAGATTCGTCGACAAGCCTGGACGATCTTCGTCGCGAAGGCGTCCCGGAACGAGCCGTGGCCGCAGTCGCCCTGGTGTCCCGGAATCTCCACCCGGCCCTTGACTACCTTGCGGCCATTGATCTGGTCTGCACATCCCCAGATGCAACCCTCGTCAAGATCTCCGACAATGCTCACAATTCTCTGCCAGATCGAGTCACAAAGCTGACAAAAATCACCGGGAAACCAGCAAATCCTCGCTATGCCCAGGCTCGCGAAAGGCTTTACGCCGCTGCTCTGGCCGAAGACGTCAAGTCAATTTTGGCTCGGGCCAACCGATCCCTTCTGACCCCATGACGATTCAGACCTCCTCACGGGAGTCGCCGGGGATCGGTCGGCCGGACTCTCAGTCGTCGTCTTCGTCGTGCCAGTGGAGTGCCTCCTGCAAATCGGTGGCGTCCCAGCCGTAGATCTCCACCGCTTCACATTCATCGATGATCGCGCTGCGGGCGACTTTCAACATCCCCGAACGTCCGCTCACGAACCGACCCAGAGCGACCACTACCCGCCCAAGGCTGAAGTGCCAGGTGATGCCCACGAACCAGGTCCAACGCGGCGGCGAGAACAAACAAAACACTTCATCGCAGCCCTGGCCGGGATGATTGGCCCAGCGATCCTCGATACAT
>JACMOZ010000240.1 GCA_014377785.1 Aeromicrobium sp. | reverse complement strand
TCAGCTCGAACGCTTGCCGTTCGTATCCGAGGCTTCCTTACGCGAAGAAGATGGACGCTTTTTTTAGAAACGCCCGATCTAGTTTCAGATCCGCGTCCTCTTTGCGTAACCGCACCAGCTCGGCCCGTTCCGACTCCGTCACGGTGACCTCAGCACTGGTCTGGCGACCTTTGAACGCGGTCACCCAACGGCCCAACGAGGCTTCGTTGATGCCAAGTTCCCGGGCGACCACGGACACGGCTCGGCCGGTGCTGATGACTAGCTTCACGGCCTCATCTTTGTAATCAGGAGTGAACTCCCGACGTGTTCTTGCCATGATGAACATTCTCTCTTGCGAGGTGTCCACCAAACAGGGTCAAGGCCATTGGCACGGCATGGCGCATCGATCGCGTTGCTCGACCGCCTGGACACCGTGGCCGATTCGGCCACCGCACTAGCAGCCGAAACTGGCGTGCGCGCCGTCGGCATTGTTGTAAATGTCGCGGACCCTGCCTCGATCGAAAGCGCACTCGACCGCGTTGCCGCCGAACTGGGCATCGCAACGATTTTGGTCAACAGCGCTGGGATCACGTCGGGTAACCCAGCACTCGACACCACCCTCGAGCAGTGGACGAAGGTGCTCACTGTAAATCTGACCGGAACTTTCCTGGTGTCGCAGGCCTTTGCACGCCGGGTGATCGCGGCCGAGCTGGCAGCGACCGTCGTCAATATCGCGTCGATGTCGTCGTTCGTCGTTAACATCCCGCAGACGCAGACGCCCTACAACGTATCGAAGGCGGCCGTAGCGATGCTCACGAAGAGTCTGGCGATCGAGTGGCTGAGGCACGGTATCCGAGTGAACGGCATCGCGCCCGGCTACTTCGCTTCGGACATGACCCGAGATTTCGTGAAGGCTAACCCGGAGATGGCGGAGGAGTGGATCGGCAGGATCCCAGCTGGTCGTATTGGTGAGCCCCACGAACTCGGCGAACTGCTTGTGTATCTCGCGAGCGATCGTTCGGCCTACGTGGTGGGCCAAAACATACTCATAGATGGCGGCTACACAATCGTGTAACTCGAACCTCGCCGGAGTATCGAACCGAGACACGAGTATCAAAGTTCACGCCCAGCTGGTTGGATCTACCGGAACCGCGCCAGCCCCACAAAAGCTTCCCTGAGGCTCGGGTAGAGCGTCTTGTATACCGCGAAGAGTGCGCTGTAGGTTTCTTCCATGTCGTTGGCCGGGGAATACACCTTGGACACGCCCGTCATGCGTCGGGCGATCTCACCGATGTCGGTTTGGCCCTCGAAGCTCACTCCGAAGGCAGCCAAGATGCCCGCACCAAGCGCCACGGTTTCCGTCTCGGCTGCGACCTTGACGTCGCGTTGGAGGATGTCTGCGAGGATTTGCATCAGCACCTCTGACTGGGACGCCCCGCCCATGGCAGTGAGATCGGCGATGGGAGTACCCGTCTCCTCCTCGATGGCCTCGACGAGCAGCCGAACCTCAAGCCCGAGTCCTTCGAAGATGGCGCGGGCCATGTCGCCGAGGCCGTGGTAGTCGCCGAGACCGACGAATGCTGCACGTGCCGAGGCGTCCCAATACGGTGTCTCTGCGCTCGTCAGGTAGGGCAGGAACAAAAGCCCCCGCGACCCGGCAGGGACTGATGCTGCGAGGTCGCCGAGCGAGGCATCCGCCGATGGCGTGTCGGCCAGTTGGGCAACCTGCTCGCGGAACCACGTTATCGACAGGGCACCGGAGGCAACGAGTCCCTCGAGCGTGTAGCTGCCAGCGATGGGTGATGACAGGGTTCGGTACGCGTTCGACGTTCGGTACGCGGGACTATGCACGCCCAAGGTCAGTGAGGTTCCGAGGCTGAGGTAGGCGTTTCCCGGCGCAACGACGGCCGCGCCGAGTCCGGCCGACTGGCCATCCCCCGCGCCCGCCACGATTGGTAAGCCCTCGGGCAGCCCGGTTTCGGCAGCCGCTTGCGCGGTCACCTGCGAGATTATGGCGCCGGGCGCGACGATCCGCGGCACCTGCGAGGATGTCAGCCCGGCCATCCCGAGCAACTCATCCGACCAGGTGAACGTCGCCATATCGAGCATCGACAGCGGGTCGGCGCTCGCGGCCGAGGTCGCGAATTCGCCTGTCAGCCGATAAATGAGGTAACCGCCAACGTCAAGCACCATTGCGGTGCGCGCATAGGCTTCCGGCTCATTATCTTTGAGCCAGATCAGTTTGTAGAGACTGGGCGTAGTTCCCGGCGGTTTGCCTGACACCCGGTGAACCTCAGCAGAGCCCGACTCTGCGATCTGTTTGTGCGCGCGGGTGTCGAGCCAAAGGATACCCGGCCGCACCTCCACGCCATCGACGTCGAGGCACACGAATGTCTCGCGCTGATGGGTGATGCTCAGCGCTGCGGGCGGTTCCTCGTCGAGGTCGGCGAGCTGTTGCATCACATCGCGTATCGCAGTCGCGGCCGCTTTCCACCAGCTCTCGGCATGTTGCTCACCCCAGCCCGGCTGCGGAGAAGATCTCGAGAGTTTCGCCCGCCCTGTTGCGATGGCCCGGCCGTCCGCGTCAAACGCGACCGCCTTCGCGGCCGTTGTCGAGCAATCCAGAGCAAGTATCGAAGCCATAATGCAAACTCTTCCGCTAAACGATCATTCGGGGTAGTGCTGCCGCCATCAATTCCTGAAGGGGCGAGTCCTGCCCGTCCACAACATTTTGGATGGCGTGGAGGAGGGGCAGACGGCTCGAAGCGTCAGAGAATCGCTGCGCCGCAAGCGCGACGGCGAGGGCAACCGCCGGTACGCCCTCTACAGTCTGTTCGGCATCGATCATTGCCTGTAAAGCGGTAGAGGCACTCTCACCGGCTCCGATGCGAGCCCCGTACACCTTGTTTCGACCGGACAAGCCGGTCACTTCGAGATCGCCGGATCCGGCCAAGCCGTACACGGTTGCCGCATCGCCGCCGAAGTCGGTGGTGATGTCGGACATCTCCCGCAGCGCCTGTGCGAAGATCGCCGACCGCAGGTTGTGCCACGGTTCGGGGGTGATCTCGGCTAGACCGTCTGCAAAGCCGAGGGCGATTGCGAAAACGTTCTTGAGCGGCGCAGCGATCTCGAGCCCGATGTAATCGGTGATGGCCTCCACACGATAGTTCTCGGTCTGGATCGCACGGCCGACACGGCGGGCCTCCTCAATATCGGCCGAGCCGTAGACGGTGGCTGTCGGGCGCCCCGCGGCAACCTCGTTGGCCTTGCACGGTCCACCGACGGCAACAATCTTGGGGACATCGAGGCCCAGTGACGTGAAGATCGTCGAGATGGATTCCGGGAGGAGCTGGACGGTGCCGCTCTCGTCCGTGATGAATCCCTTGCTGGTTACGACGAGTGTTCCGATCGTGGATAGCCAGGGTGCGGCCAGACGAGTGACGCCTTCCACGCCCACGGATGCCACGGCGAGGATGCAAATATCGCTGCCGGTGAGGGAAGCCTCAAGTTCGTGGGAGCGAAAGAGGCGGGTTCCGGCTGGAACAGGCACGTTGGTGCGGGGATGCGGTTTGCCAGCCTCGACCGCATTTAGCAGGTGGTCGTCGAGCCAGGTGCCCCAGAGGCGCACCTCGTGGCCTCGTTCGCGCAAGGGGGTCGCGAGGGCAGAGCCCATAGCGCCGGCGCCCAGGATGGTGATCACCTGTGTGCTCAAAATTCGCCTCTCTTGTCGAGTGCGATCAGCTTGTTGACCTTCGAGTCGGACTTGCCTTCGTACTCACTGGTAAGCCAGGAATCAACGATGGATTTGGCAAGCTCGGGGCCGAGTGTCCGGGCGCCGAGCGCGAGGATCTGGGCGTTGTTCGATTTGCGGGCGCGTTCCGCGCTGTAATTGTCTGCCGCCTGCGCTGCCCGGATTCCGGGCACCTTATTGGCAGCGATGGCCATGCCAATGCCGGTTCCGCAAATGAGAATGCCGCGTTCGTAGTCGCCGTTCGCAATGCGCTGCGCGACTTCAACAGCAATGTCGGGATAGTCCACCGACTCCTGGACGCTGCTGGGTCCGAATACGTCGACCGCATAGCCAAGGGATTTGAGATGGGCAGTGATAGTCTCGCGCAGCCCGACGGCCGCCTCGTCGTTGCCGAGGGCGATGGTTTTGATATTCGACATTGAGTTGTTCCAACTTTCTGTTCGGCGGATCGAACCAGGTCGTGATGACGTCATAGATACGATCGGCGGCTGCGAGGAAGAGATGCCGCCGCGCTCGCGGCGGCATCACTTCCTCGATACAGCTCGGTGATTACTGCCCGGCTAGGCCCTCATTAGCAATGTTTCCGGTCTTGAGGTTCTTCGCGACCATGGTGGGGAGGGCCCCTTGAGGAAGGCAGCGCGGTCGCTCACCACGTGCTGGTATGCGGCGGCAACGTTGTCCTTCGTGATCTGCGGCATTATGTATACCGGTTCAGTGTTGACTTTTTGACCGCGGGCGATGGCAGCGGCCACCGCCAAACCTGCGGAAAGCTCGACGGTGCCGTTCTGCAGCATCGTTCCGATGAACTCGCCGCTCTTGACGGCGTTTAACCCGTCTTCGATTCCGTCGATTCCAACGATCGGGACTGACTTGCCGGCCTCTTTGAATGCTGCGAGTGCACCCAGGCCCATGTCGTCATTCTGAGCGATTACGCCATTGATGTCGGCGCCGAAAGCGGAGATCCAGTTCTTGACCTTATTGACAGCTTCGTCACGCTTCCAGTTGGCTGTGTCCTTCGCGAGGACCTTGATGCCGGGGTTCTTGGCGAGAACGTTCTCGATGCCCTTCTGGCGATTGATTTCGCCGGACTGGCCAAGCGGACCCTGGAGAATGACAACGTTGCCCTTGCCGCCGAGCTTGTCGACCATCATTTGGGCTTCCTTTTCACCCGCGGCTACATCGTCGGGCTGCACGTTACCGGCGACCTTTTTGTTGTTGAGCGCGGCATTCACTGGAATGACAGGGATGCCAGCGGCCACGGCGGCATCTACCTGGGGGGCGAGGGAGTCTGCTTGGACGGGAACGACGACGATCGCGTCCACTTTCTGATTGATGAACTGATCCAATTGAGTTGCCTGAGTGTTGACGTCGAGGCTGGCGGAATTCCACAGCAGGGTGATGTTGTTGGCCTTCGCGTAAGCATCCATGCCTTCCTTGCCCGCGGTGATGAACGAACTCATGTCGTAGACGGACACACCGATTGTGAGTCCTCCACTTTTGTTGGCAGTCGGGTCGCCTGCGCCACAAGCGGTCAATCCGATCAGGAGTGCACCTCCCGCAGCGATGGCCATCAGGGTCTTGTTGCGTGACATCTTTGTCTCCAATTTTTTCGTGCAGTCCCGACGAGAGCCGGTCCTTACTGTGTTGTGCGGTGAGGGTGGGTTGCTGAGCGATGCGGTGGGCAGAGGGATGTTGACCAAACCCTCGGACTACTTACGTCGCTTGTTAGACCACACATCGACGCCGACAGCGGCCACGATGAGGATCCCCTTGATCACGTCCTGCCAGTAGGCCGGAACAATGAGCAGATCAAGACCGTTGTTGAGCGTTTGAATCAAGATCAGCCCGAGCGCAGTACCCCAAATTGAACCGCGTCCTCCGAAGAGGCTCGCTCCGCCGATGACGACAGCCGCAATGGCGTCGAGTTCGTACCCTTGCCCCAGGTTCGGGGGCCCCGAGATGACGCGCGAAGCAAGCATGACGCCCGAAAGACCTGCAAGCAGCCCGCTGATCGCGTAGACGCTAAAGAGAACGCGTCTTACGTTGATGCCGGCGATACGCGATGCCATCGGGTTACCGCCAACTGCGTATATTCGCATGCCGAAGGCGGTTCGGCGCATGACGATTGCAAGCACGATGATTCCGACGATCATGATGACAACCGGAATCTGCACGCCGAAGATGCGAGTGTTGGCGATGAGCCCGAAGCTCGCGGGCAGGCCGTTGATCGGGGCGCCATTGCCGATCGCATAGGCGATGCCGGAGCCTGCCGTGAGCATCCCGAGGGTGGCGATGAACGGTGGAACGTTCAACCGTGACACGACGAGCCCGTTTATCGCTCCGGCCGCAAGGCCGACCAGAAGTGCGCTGACGACTGTGAGCGCGAGGTTGCCATCGGATTGCTTCGCCACTGATGCTGCCGTCATCGCCGAGACGGCGATGATGCTCCCGGGCGAGAGGTCGATGCCACCGGTAAGGATTACCAGCGTCTGGCCTAGCGCGATGAGTGCGAACGGTGCGGCGGCGACCAGAATTGTCAGGAGGTTCTCGGGGGTAGTGAACCGCGCGCTGCGGTAGCTGAAGTAACCGATGATCAGGATCAGGATCACGACCATCGAGTGTCGAATCAGGAACTCGCGTATCCACACGGGACTTAGCAGTCTTGCCGGACCTCCGCGGAGAGAGTTGCGCGCCGAGTCCGTTTCAACTTCAGCCTCTTTGCTGCTCATAGGAACTCCCTAGCTCTCATTTGTTACTGCTCATCATCTGGATAAACACATCAAATGTCAACATGAGACGCTCGAATGAGCATAGTTTGAGATCTTCCGCGAACAGCAAAAGCCAATTTTTGCCCACTAGGACGCGAGAAAGCACAGCTCGCACTCTGACCCCGGATCACGAGCACACGAGCACACGAGGCATGCTTTCAATATTCTCGTCCGCGAAGCACTCGCGCCACCCAGCCGCCGAAAGGGAGGACCGCTATTCGGCGGCCAGGAGCCTCTCAGCCATGCGCGCATCTGTGACGAGGGTGGTGGCGACGTGGGCCCTGAGAATCGAACGCAAAGCCTGAGTCTTCTGTTGGCCGCCGGCCACGACGATCACCTCGGGAATCTCGCGCAACTGGTCGAGTGTGATGCCGAGGGTGCGGTCGGCCAGGGCGGGAATCTCGTGGCCCTTGTCGTCAAGCAGCGTGGCGCAGACGTCGGCCCGCACGCCCTTGTTATAGATGTCAATGCGCTCGTCGTCGCTGAGCCCGTTGTAGATCTGCGATTCTGGCGGGCTCCAGCTACCGGCGGCAACGATCGCCTTGGTGATATCGGGGAAACGGCGGAATGCTGCCTGGATCGATGGTTGCCTGCGAAGCGAGTCGGCCGTTGCGGCGTCGGAAACGACGAGTGGAGCGTAAATCGAGTAGGCCACGCCGCCGGAAACCTCCTGAATTTCGCGAACGACGGCGTTCGAGGTCTCGTGCACTGGGCCGGCCATTCCGGCCATCTGGATGACGTCGCACTTGGCGAGGTGTCCGAGGTGTCCGATCATTGAAGAGAGCGTCCGTCCACTGGCCAGGCCTAGAACATCGGTCTCAGTGACGATCTCGGTGAGCAGGTCGGCCGAGACGCGACCTAGGGCATCGCGAACGTTTGTCGACAGATCGTTGGGGGTGGCGACCGCGAACGCGCGATCGAGCGCGAAGCGTGCCTTCAATTGGCTCGAGAGCTCAATATTGACCGCGCCGGGGGCATTGATGGTGAAGGCAACAATCCCCGTCTCGACGGCGATTTCGAGCATCCGGGCGACCTTAAATCTGCTGATCTGGAGCTCTTCGGCTATATCTACGCGTGACTTACCGTTGACATAGTGTTCGCGAGCGACCAAGGCAACTTGCACAGTTTCGTCGGGTCCCACCGGTGGAGCTCCTCATGATTAAGTATCGTGCTACCGAATTATGAGCTTACTGTTTGACATCAGGGTAAGGAGCGACGCATGATTGGCCTGAGCAAATGAGGCTTTCAGCCATCAAATGAGCATCTCGCCAGATATGACCCCAAAAGGACAATGATGACCGCAGGATTGACCGTTATTCCCTCCATCATGCGGGCGAGCGTTCTCACCGCCGCAGGTTCATTGGAAGTGCAGGAACGCCCCGTCCCTCTTCCCGATCCGGATCAGATTCTCGTTCAAGTTTCCGCCGTCGGCGTCTGCGGCTCCGACGTGCACTACTACCGAGAGGGTCGTATCGGCGATTTCGTGGTGGAGTCGCCCATGATTCTGGGTCACGAGCTCGCAGGCCGCGTTGTTGCCGTGGGCGTCAATGTCGACGACTCGCGCATCGGCCGTCGCGTCGCGATCGAACCCCAGCGCCCTTGCGGCCGCTGCAAGCAGTGCCGTGCTGGCCGATACAATCTCTGCCCCTACATGGAGTTCTATGCGACGCCGCCGATCGACGGCGCCTTCGCCGGGTACGTCGCCATCCAGAGCGACTTCGCGCACGACCTGCCCGATAATGTGTCCGACTCGGCCGGTGCGCTACTCGAGCCCCTGTCGGTCGGCATCGCGGCGATTCGCAAGACGCACATCCGGCCCGGGTCGAGCATCCTGATCGCCGGAGCCGGGCCGATCGGCATCATCGTAGCCCAGACCGCCAAGGCGTTCGGCGCGAGTGAGATCATCGTCTCAGACCCAATCCCTGAGCGGCGCGCGCGCGCGCTGCTCTTCGGTGCCACCCGCGTGATTGACCCGATGGAGGATGACCCGTCCCAACTCGAAGTCGATGCCTTTGTTGACGCAAGTGGCAGTCCGCGCGCCGTTGACAGTGGCATCCGCGCCGTCGGACCTGCCGGTTATGCGGTGCTCGTTGGCCTCGGATCTCCCACCATGCCCTTGCCAGTCGCGCACATTCAGAACCTCGAGGTCATCGTCACGGGCATCTTCCGCTACACCGACACTTGGCCGACCGCTATTCACCTCGTCTCAAGTGGCCAGGTCGATCTCGACTCGCTTGTGACCGGCAATTTCGACCTCGACCACGTACGCGAGGCGCTCGAAAGCGACCGGAATCCCGAGAGCCTCAAATCGATTGTCCATCCCAACCTTTAATCCGGATCGAATAATTCGGTCAAGAGGAGAAGCTTAATGGCCTCAATAATTTGCGACGACATCGTCAAGGGTTTCGGCGGAATTCCGGTTCTCAAAGGTATCTCGGTCACTTTCGAGCCGGGCACCATTACGGTTCTCGTCGGAGAGAACGGTGCCGGCAAGTCCACGTTGATCAAGATCATCGCGGGCCTCGAGACGGCGGATAGCGGCGATGTTTCACTCGACGACAAGCCACTAGGGAAGGGCGACCCGCGCTCGGCGCACCTGCAGGGGATTCGGCTCGTTCCCCAAGAGCTCGCTCCAATCCCCGACATGACGGTGTACGAGAACTTCTTCATCGGTCGCGAGCTGCGCACGAAGACTGGTCTGCTCGACCGCAAGCGTATGATCCGCGAGGCGAAGGAGCTGCTCCATAGCTTCGACGTGAACATCGACCCTCTAACCCCGGCACGCCAATTGAGCGTCGCGATGCTGCAGCTGGTCGAGATCATCAAGGCAACAAGTCAGGGCGCAACCGCGCTGCTCCTAGATGAACCAACCTCAGCAATCCCGGATCGGGAGATCGAGGGCCTCTATAAAATTGTGCGTCATATTCGCGCCCTCGGCGCATCCGTCGTTTACACGACACACAAGATGGAGGAGATTGCCGAGATCGCCGACCGCGTTGTGGTGCTGCGCGACGGCAATCTGGTCAGCGATCTGCCCGCGAGCGAAACTACTCACGACGGCATCATCTCCGCGATGATCGGCCGCGACCTCGATGATCTCTTTGTGAGTCGGCACGCGCCGACCGAAGATATCGCCCTCAGCATTACGGGCCTTACTTTAAAAAATGGCCACCCCTACGACCTCAGCGTGAAGCGCGGCGAGATCGTTGGCCTCGCCGGGCTAGTCGGTGCGGGCCGCACCGAGTTCCTTGAAGGTGTTTTCGGCGTGCGCCAGACAGTCGCCGGAAGGATTGAAGTGAATGGCACACCCGTCCGCCGGAACGACCCTGCTGCCGCCATCAAGTCACGTGTCGCACTCGTTCCCGAAGACCGCAAGGGAGCCGGTGCGGTGCTGAGCATGTCGATCCTCGACAATGCCACGCTTCCCCACCTGGCTAGCTTTTCGACAGCTGGCTGGTTGCGCAACGTGGTTCGCACGAAGGCCATCGGCGAGGTCATGAAGTCGGTGAACCTCAAAAGCCGTGGGCTCGGTCAGTCGCTAGAGACGCTCTCCGGTGGAAACCAACAGAAGGTTGTCTTTGCGCGCTGGCTCACTGAAGACGTTGACGTGCTTCTTCTCGACGAGCCGACGCGTGGTGTCGACATCGGTGCTCGCAGCGAGATCTATCGCATCATCACCGACCTCGCTGCGACCGGTGTGGCCGTAGTAATGGCCTCCTCGGACATGCCCGAGATCCTTGGTCTCGCCCACCGTGCCATTGTGGTGCGCGATGGCCAGTTCGTGGGCGAGCTCGACTCCAAGCAGCTCGCACGAGATGATGCGCAAGACCGTATCTTCCGTCTCGCGGCAGGAATCGGCTTGGTGACCACCACCGGGGCGCCAAGCGCCACCATCTAGTTTTGCTGTTGCCTAATTCTCAAGACACCTTCCAAAGTTACAGACACAAAGAGCACTAGCTCTCACCGAACAGGTGAACCCATCCGTACCGTTTTGATGGCAGGTTTCGTCGTTTCCTCGCTAAATGCTCATTTGAAGCACATCGAATACATTTGAGCGTAGTGGGCTAGGCTGAGCCAACCAATCATGGCGATGCAAGTGTGAACCACAGTGATCATCCGCGACCAACGAGAGAGGAAGATCATGAGAGCAGCAATTTTCTACGGACCGGGGGACCTCCGTATTGAAGACATCGAGCCAGAAGAACCAGGCGAAGGCGAGATCATCGTCAAGGTCGAGGTCGCAGTCACTTGCGGCACCGACCTCAAGTCCTACCGCCGCGGTCACCACAAACTTTTTCCCACGCTTCCGGCGCGGTTCGGGCACGAGTTCGCCGGAGTCGTCAGTCGCGTTGGGGAAGGCGTCACCGCCTTCACGCCCGGAATGCGTGTTGTTGCGGCGAACACCGCCCCCTGCGGCAAATGCTGGGCCTGCACTCTCGGGCGCCTGTCGCTTTGCGAAAACCTCCAGTTTCTCAATGGCGCATTCTCCGAAGAGGTCCGCATCCCGGCCTCAATCGTGGAACGCAACACCTACGAACTGAACGGCAACACCTCGTTCGAGTCGGTCGCTCCACTGGAGCCACTGGCCACCGTGGTTCACGGCATAGACAAGAGCGATATCGCGCTCGGTGACGTCGTCGCTGTAAACGGAGCTGGCCCGATCGGGCAGATGTTCATGCGTCTCGCCCGCCTCCGAGGCGCGCATGTGATCGCCGTCGACCAAGCCCCCGATCGGCTCGCGGCGGCCAGAGGGATGGGAGCGAACGAGATTGTCGACATCAGCAAATACGCCAGCACTAGGGAGCGCGCGGCCGCCGTTCGCGCAATCACCCCCGGTGGCCGGGGTGTCGACGTCGCTATCGAGGCCGTCGGCTTACCCCACGTTTGGGAGCAGACGATACAGTGCCTTCGCCCCGGCGGCACGGCCATCCTGTTCGGTGGACCGCCCCAGGGTGCGCAGGTCTCGATTAACGCGAACGACATGCACTACTTCGAGTACACCTTGAAGGGCATCTTCCACCACGAGCCGATTTACGTGCAGCGTGCGCTGCGCCTCATCGACAGCGGCGTACTCGACGGGCGTGACCTCATCACTGAGACACGCGGCATCGACCGCCTAGTCGAAAGCCTTGAAGACATGGCCGCAGGACGCGGTGCTAAGTATGCGATCAACCCCCGGGCATAGTCGTTCTTTTTAAGTTGTCCAAGTCGCTCGCATGCCCCGAAAGGAACATCAGAAACATGACGACCGCCCAAGAAGCCCTCAATGACATCGTCGAATACTCTCGACTGCTCGGCCAACGCAGCGACCTGGTGCTGCACGGAGGTGGCAATACCTCTGTAAAGACGACTGTAATTGACGTATTCGGGCACCCGACAGACGTCGTCTACGTCAAAGGTTCGGGCTGGGACCTCGCTACGATCGAGGCGGCCGGGTTTGTTCCACTGCGCAGTGAGCGCCTCGTCCAACTCATGCAGCTCGACTCGATCAGCGACTCGAGCATGATGAACGAGCTGCGTCTCGCCTCTCTTGATTCACAGGCACCGGATGCGTCGGTCGAGAGTCTCCTACACTCGTTCTTGCCAGCTACGGCGGTGCTGCATTCGCACGCCGACGCGATCATCACCCTGAGCAACCTAATCGACGGCGAAACGCGAATTCGCGAACTCTACGGAGATCGCTTGGTGGTGGTGCCCTACGTTATGCCCGGCTTCGACCTTGCCAAGGCGGCCAGCAAGCGTTGGGCTGTCGAGTCCACTCCCTCATCCTTGGGAATGGTGTTGCTCAACCACGGCCTCTTCACAGTCGGCGACACTGCGGCGGAAGCTTACGACCGCCACATCGCGCTGGTGACGGAAGCTGAGGACTACGCGGCGCACGCCGCCGCCCGCGCCACAGTCAAGGTGCCCGCTGCTCTTGCCGCTCCTTCTGAGGCGACAGCCTTCACCGTGGCCGCTCTGCGCTCGGAAGTGAGCGCGGCGGCGGGAATCCCGATGATCCTCACGAGGTCGTTTGACGACGCCGTGGCCGATTTCGTTGGTCGCGACGACCTATTGATGATCGCAAACCAAGGTCCGCTGACACCCGAGCACTCAATCCGCACGAAGCGCATCCCGCAGATCGGCCGCGACGTCGGCGGCTACGTGTCCGACTACCGAACATATGTCTCGGCCAACGAGTCGCTCAAGAACCGCACGGTCACGCCGCTAAGCCCCGAGCCGCGCGTCATTCTCGACACGGAATTGGGCCTGCTGACTGCGGGCCGCACGGCGAAGGATGCGGCCATCGCTGCCGACATCTACCGCCACACGATCGACGTCATCGAAAAGGCCACACGAATCAGCGAGTATCAGGCGCTGCCGGCGGAGTTAATCTTCGATGTCGAGTACTGGGAGCTTGAGCAGGCCAAGCTCGCCCGAGAGAGCAACCCCTTACCCTTCCGTGGCGAGGTCGCCATCGTGACCGGTGCGGCATCCGGCATTGGCCGTGCTTGCGCCAAGACGTTCCTCGCTGCAGGTGCCGCAGTGATCGGCATCGACCGTGATTCGAAAGTCGTCGAGACGTTCAGCGGTGACGGCTGGTTCGGCATTCCGGTGGACGTCACGGATGTGGATGCCATGCGTGCCGCCGTGCACGCGGGTGTCGACCGCTTCGGCGGTGTGGACATGCTTGTTATGGCGGCTGGCATCTTCGCCGCGAGCGCGCCAATCGCCGAGCTCGACCTTGCGTCGTGGCGCAAGAGCATGGCCGTAAACGCAGACTCCGCGGTGGCGCTGCTGCAGATGACGTATCCGTTCCTCAAAATCGCACCGAGCAAAGGTCGCGTGGTGCTCATCGCCACGAAGAACGTCGCGGCTCCTGGCCCTGGTGCGGGCGCCTACTCGGCGTCGAAGACAGCGGCTGTGCAGCTCGCCCGCGTGGCGGCCCTCGAGTGGGCCGAAGACGGCATTCGTGTAAACATGTGCCACCCCGATGCGGTCTTCGACACGGCCCTCTGGAGCCCAGAGCTCATTGCGGCCCGCGCTGCCAAGTATGGCGTTACCGCTGAGGAGTACAAGACCCGCAACCTGCTGCACGCCGAGGTCACGAGCGCCCGGGTCGCCAGTGTTGTGCAGATGATGTGCACTGATATTTTCGACTGCACCACCGGAGCCCAGGTTCCGGTCGATGGGGGCAATGACCGGGTCATTTAGCCACAACGTTCTTTGCGGAACGTATTGCTGGACCACGTCGCATTCGCGAATGTGGTTCTGCTGCACGGTTAGGTGTCGCGTAACCGTACAGCAGACCCACCCGTCAGAATTGTCCTGATATAGAAACGTCAGAGATGTCCTGAGACATCACACAGTTGTCTCGTAAATGTTATGTCTCAGGACATCGGTGACAGTTCTGCCTCGATAGATCGGTGACAGTTCTGGGGATCTTGGTGGTGACACTTCTCCTTCAATGTTTGAGGGATGAGCCCACTTCAGCCTGTTGATCCTCGTGTCCGTCTTGCAATCGCCCAGTGGCCTGATGATGCGCCGCGCGGGTCGGTGACGACTTTCTGTCTCGAGCACGATCTCTCGCGCAAGACGTTCTACGCGATCCGGAAACGCGCGCAGACGGAGGGCCAGGCCGCGGCGTTAGAGCCTCGCAGTCGTCGGCCTATGGTGAGCCCGAATCGCATCGCTGACGATGTCAAGGCGCAGGCCGTCGGGGTTCGTGCGGCGTTGGAGCAATCCGGTTTGGATCATGGGCCGATCAGTGTTCACGAGAAGATGCGCGCCCTGGGGATGGAGCCGGTGCCGGCGGTATCGTCGCTTGCGAGGATCTTCCGCGATGTCGGTGTTGCCCGTCTGGAGCCGCGGAAGAAACTGCGGGCCTCGTATCGGCGGTTCGTGTATCCCGCGCCGAACGCGTGCTGGCAGTTGGATGGAACCGAATATGTTCTGACCGGGGGTCGCAAATGTGTGATCTTCCAACTCATCGACGATCACTCTCGCCTGGCCGTTGCGACCCATGTTGCCTGGGGTGAAACCTCGGCCGGGGCGATCGCGGTGGTCTCGAAAGGGATCGCCGCTCACGGTGTTCCGCAGCGGCTGCTGAGCGATAACGGGGCTGCGTTGAACCCATCTCGCCGCGGGGTCCTCGGCCAGCTCGTCGCCTATGTCACCTCGCTCGGGGTTGCACCGATCACGGGGAAACCCTACAAGCCGACCACGCAGGGCAAGAACGAACGCTTCCACCAGACCCTGTTCCGCTGGCTTGACAAACAACCCCTCGCGGCGTCGTTGGAGGAACTGCAGGAGCAAGTCGACCGGTTCGACCAGATCTATAACACCGAACGCCCGCACCAAGCGCTCCCGGGACGCATCACCCCGGCGCAGGCATGGGAGGCGACCCCGAAAGCCGAAGCGCCCCGCCCCGCAGCCCGGAATGCTTCGTTACT